>NZ_JMKI01000039.1 GCF_000712295.1 Synergistes jonesii
TGGGAATACGGCGCTTATCGCATCTGCAAAGCCTGTCAGGCCGTCGACGGAGATAATGAAAATATCTTCGGTGCCGCGATTACGGATCTCGTTAAGGACACCGACCCAGTACTTGGCGCTCTCATTTCCGCCGACCCACAGGCCAAGGACTTCACGATGCCCGTCCAGTCTTGTCCCAATAGCAACATAAACGGCTTTCTTGACGGTTCGGCCGTCCTGCCTCACATTGAAATGCACGGCGTCCATAAAGACGACTGCATACTTTTTGGCCAGCGGCCGGTTCTGCCATTCTTTGGCAATCGGCAGAATTCGATCCGTCATTCGCGAAATCATTTCAGCAGAGGCATCCACACCGTAGATAGACTGCAGGTGAGCCGAGATATCCCGGGTCGTCATGCCTTTTGCATACATGGACAGGACCTGATCCTCTATATTTGAGATATCGGTCTGGTTCTTTTTGACTGACTGCGGTTCGAAGTCACCCTTGCGGTCTCTGGGGACGTCGATCGGGATATCTCCGGCCGAAGAGGTGACTGTTTTAGGGCTGTAGCCGTTGCGGCTGTCATCTGTATGCTTGTTCTTGTAGTCATATTTGCTGTAACCGAGATGGTCATCCATCTCGGCTTCCAGCATCTGCTGGATCGTATCTCCGAGAAGATCCCTCAGCATAGCCTGTACGTCCTGGGCGTCTTCCGGTTTGTAGTGGGAAAGGAGACTCTGAATAAGCGCTTTTCTTTCCGGTGTCAGTTTTCTCTGTCTTGCCATAAAAATATCCTCCTGGATTGAATTTATCTTAACACCAATCCAGGAGGCTTGCTTTCTTCTCTATGGAGTTTACACAGAATTTGTTATACTCTCGCTATGGGCGAATAGAGGCCTGTCTTTAAACTGTGAACGCTCCATATGCCGGCATTCGCATGACAAGGGCCGTCCTGATTCGGACGGCCCTTGTCATGGTTTTTTAACGTACGAATGCTTAGGTCAGGCTATCTGCGCTCTTTAATCCACGCCGCGACCGCGGCCGCGCAGGCCGCCGCCAGCGCCAAGGGCGGGAAGCCGGCGTTGCAGCCGCTGCTGCTGTCTCCTCCCGTGCCGTCGGCGCCCTTCAGCTTTGTGCGGAAGATGTCGGCGAATGTGAGGTCCTTTACCAGCGCGTCGTCGTCCGCCGTCAGATAGTTGCTGTGGGGAGAGTTGTCGTCGGGGAATTTATCGTCGTAGTATCTGCTGTAGGATATATCCGCTGCTTCGCCCATCCCCGCGCTGTTGCCGGAGAAGGAGCATCTGGATATCTTTGCGGTGATCCTTGAGTCTTTGTTGAGTTCGTCGCTCTTCTTATACCAACTTCTGCCGTAGTGGATGTCTACTGCCCCGCCAGCGTACCTGGAGCTGTTGGAGGAGAGCTCGCAGCGGTTCAGCGTAAGCGTGCCTTCCCCCTTCATGCCGATAGCACCGCCCTGCGCCGCTTCGTTCGCTTTGAAGGTACAGTTTGAGAGCGTCACGCTGCCGTTGATGGCCGATACGGCGCCGCCGACGCCGTTCGCCGCTTTGTTGCCCTCGAAGAGACAGTCTGTCGCGTTGAGTGCGGGCTTGCCTTTTCCGTGCGGGTCGAGGTAGACGGCGCCGCCTCCTCCTGCCAGCGCCTCGGGTCTGCCGCCGCCCGCCGTGCAGTTTTTGAAGGTCATATTGAAAGCGCTCAGCGTAGCGTCGCCCTCGACGAAGATCGCGCCGCCAAGCTTGGCGTTGTATGCGCCTTCTTTGATGGTGAGGTTGCCGCTCTCCAGCGAGAGCGCCCCTTCGCCGCCGTCGATGTCAAAGACGGGGAATCCGTCGCCGTTTATCGTATGGCCGTTGCCGAATATCTTGAGCTCGTCCTTCGTCACGTAGAGCGTGGCGCCCGTCACAGCGTCGGTACGCGGCGTCTTGCTGGTGTTGGCCGCGTCGGTTTCCGCCTTCAGGTCGGCGGTGATGACGACGAGGTCTCCGGCACGCGCCCTTCCTGCTGTGATTTTGGCGTGTCCGCTATCGTCTTTTTCCCAGCCGCCGCTCGCAGGGTCGTATTTGCAGTATCCGAGTATCTCTTTCAGATCTTGATAGCTCGCGGCCCTGTGGACTTTTTCCGGCGCAAGGTGAGTAAGACGGTCTATATCTTCGAAGAATACCGGCTCGACTGCCTTCCCTCCGACTATGGGACGGCTCTCTTTCAGCTCTTTGGTATACGAAGAGGCGTCTCCCACGATAGAGAGCTTTCCGGTGAATGACGGATGGTAGTAGACGGCGAAGCTGACGTCGTTTTCTCCTGCCGCTGCGTGGTTGCCGCTGAAGGACGCGTCTATCTTGCACGCCACCTTTTCCGTCGACGAGTACGACCTGCCGCCGTTTGAGCCGTAGCGCACAGCCACCGCTCCTCCGGTATTGGCGGCCCTGTTGTTCGCGAAGCGGCTGGCGCTGTCAACGGCCAGTTTCGCGCCGTCTCCGTAGAGGGCGATGGCTCCGCCGACCAACGCTTCGTTTCCTGTGAACTCGGTGCTCATTATATCTACCTGTGCATACTGCGCGAGGATGGCCGCGCCGCTTCCGCTCTCCGTCCTGTTGCCGCTAAATGAGCAGCCTATGATCTTCACCACCGGCCCCACGGAACTGTGGTGCGGTCCGGCGTAGAGCGCGCCGCCGCCTGTCTTGGCCGCCGTGCAGTTTTGGAAACGGCAATTCTCCAGCGTAACATAGGAGCGGTTCTCGAAGAACATCCCTCCGCCGGGCTTTGCCTGGTAGCCCGCGCCCTCTATCGTAAGGTCTTTTATTACGATACCGCGCAGCGCGTCGGAGTCGTCCTCCTTGCTTCCGCCCTCGATGTTGAATGTGGGGTAGCCGTGGGCCTTTATCCTCTTGCCGTTTCCGTTGACGGTGAGATTTCCGGTTTTTACCGCGATCGTGGCCCCCGTCACCGCATCGGTATTTTCCTTCAGCCCCGGCACGCCTCCCTTTGTAACCTCAAGATCCTCCGTGAGGACGATCTCCGTCCCGGCTCCCGAGCTGTCGGCGTTTGCCGACGCCACGGCGTCGAGCAACTCCTGATAGCTTTTTACGTAAACGGTGCCCGCCTGAGCGCAGCCCGCGCACGAAAGTGCAAACGCCATCGCGCAGAGAGCCGTGAGCGAGTATATTGTTTTTCGCATGTTCTGAGCCTCCTTGACTTTACTACCATATATGGGGAATCAAGCCCCGCCTTTCCTTCGTCGCCTTTTACAGTTCCCCGCGCGAAGGTGGTGTCGCCAGTATGTCGTCGCTATCTCTTTTGCTTCGCCGATTCGGATATCTTCACATAGCCCGCCGTCGCCTCCCTTCTGCCGTCATGGAATACCCACATCGCCTCCGCCCCGTTTTGCTCGATGATACGCCGCGCCGACTCCGGCGGCAGGACGAAGGCCGCGGTGGAGAGGATGTCTGCCGTCTCTGAGTTGGGGTGCACGACAGTGACGCTGCGCACGTGCTTAGCGGGGTATCGAGTCCACGGGTCGATAATGTGGTGGAACTTCTCTCCGCCTGCTGTGAAATAGCGCTGGTCGTCCCCACTCGTGACGACTGAGCAGTCTGCTACATCCACGATGTCAATGAAGCCTCCGTCCTCCTGCTGCCCGCGGACGCCCACCTTCCAGCTCGCTCTTCCGTCCTTCGGCGCGCCGATGACGCAGACATTGCCGCCTGCGTTCAAGATGCCGCTCGTAAGCCCCAGAGCGTGGGCTTTCTCGACAGCCCTTTGAGCGGCGAAGCCCTTGGCGACCGCCCCGACGTCGAGGCGCATGCCTTTTTTGCGCAGAAAGACCGTACTCGCCTCGCGGTCGACGACGATATCGTCCATCGAAAAAGCGTCCGCACTGCGCAGCTCTTCGGCGGACGGCAGAAGCGCTGCGGAACCGTTTCCCCCGCGGGACTTGGTATCTTCGCGCGGCATGGCGCCGTTCAAAGCCCTTTCGCGGCGATCGTGCCAGACGGCGTATAAAGAGCCCTTGGATATGTCCACTGCCCCGCCGGTCATCTTATAACCGCGGGCGGCCGCGTCCAGCAGCTCGATTATTTCAGGCGCCACGGCTACAGCCGCCGTTCCGGCGTTGTCGTTGACGGTCTTTAAGTTAGCGAGCCTTCCGTAGCTGTCGTATATGTCGAAATAGCGGTGCAGCCGCTCCATTTCGCTGTGCACCGCCGCCGCGTATCGGCGGAAGCTCTCCTCATCCCTTGTGTAGGCGCTGAAAGAGACGTGCGTATCGAATAGGTCAAAAAAATCCACGGAAAACTTCGTATATGCGCCGTTTCGCTCCGCGCGGAAAAGGAGAAACGCGCCGGCGAGCGCAAGCAGCACAGTTGAAAGAATGAGCGCGGTCTTTCTCATCTGGCGCTAAAAGCTCCTTCACGGATATATGTCCGCCGCGGACGCAGAGCAAGCGAGACAAACAAGAACGAGACAAAAGCCGCTCCGCGATCCGAAGGGATGTGCCCATATTTCATTGAAGTTGCCTCCTTCCGCCAAGCGACGATAAATATATGAGTTAGCATATGCTAACAAAATTATTTATAACATATCTTTTCTTAGTGGTCAACACGGCCTCCTCGATGCGCAGGGCGCCGTAAAATACGCGTGCCGTCTCAGAACGAAAAAGATACAGGTATAGAGGAAGCCGCATGACCGTTTGCGCCTTCCCCGCGGATGGGTGATAAAAGGGGACAGAGTAGAGGCTTGGCGCAAAAAAAGACTGTTGCCGAGCACATATTTTGCTCAACGCAACAGTCTTTTTCTATTTTAAGTTCGGAATGTCCGAACTAACATTTGGTGGAGACGCGGGACACCGCATAAAATCAAACCATGCTGAAATACCAACATTTCCATCACATAAATAAATGTGTGTAGTGCTTTTGATAGCGTCAAAGGCCAGCACTATATAGCATTTTTTCCCCTTTTCGTCTTTCCTTAAAAAAGCCGCCCTAAGGACGGCGATTTCGTAAAATGCTATAAAAAAGAGGGGCTCAAAAGCCTCCCTTCGTCATAACTCGAAAACATCCGCATGCGACCCTGCAGCCGCTAAAAGCAAAAGCATATCCCCCTCTTTCGCGTAAACAAGCAGCCAGTCGGGGCGTATATGCAGCTCCCGAAAACCCTTCCACTCTCCGACGAGTGCGTGGTCCCTATACCTCTCAGGCAGCGGAGCGTCGGCAACGAGCAGCGCAAGGGCCTCGTCGTGAAGGGCGAGATTCGCGCCGCGCCGGATCATCCGCTTCAAATCTCGCTTATACCTCGAAGAATAGACGATCTCCCTCATCGTTCGATGCCCATGCTCTTGTACATCTCGGCAATATCCTTGCAGCGAGTGCCGCCGCCCGATAAAAGTTCATCCATCGCCGCCTTAGTCTCGGCGTTCGGCCTGGGGGCGGAAATCTCGAACGGAATACGCCATTCGCGCACCACCTTGCGCGCAAACAGATTTATAGCAACAGAAGAATTCATCCCCGCCTCCGCGCAAAAAGCGTCGAACTCCTTCTTCACCTCGCTGTCCATACGGACGCTCAAAGTAGTTTGGCCCATGTTATGCACCTCCAATACAATGTATTGACAGTATAACACATAATCCAAACAAAAGCCATAATTTCACATCACTTTTTTTCACTCCACCCCCCGCCCGCCTAAAAATACTCCCAGCCACGGTTTCGGCCTTTCCTTCTCAAAACACCGGCGGCGTTACGTATCTTTTTATTTTCTTCCTCTGCCCTATTATGGTTTGCAGGGCGCGGAGGAGATCGCCGTCGGCGGCGCTTTGCGTGGCCTGATACAGCCTCCTTGCACCTACGACCGGCAACGGGGTGGTCAGCAGCGATATGCCCTCGATCGCGTTCCAGGCGCCGCGCTCAAACTTCGACATCCCCGTGTACGGGCTGACTTCGTCCGCATCTTCGGCAGTCATGTCGTCGTAGCCGCGCGCCAGCTTCGACAAGGGGGCCACAAAGGCGGAATACGTCGTGCCCTTATACCCGCTGCCGCTGAAAGACTCCCAGAACGACATCAGTTCTTTTCCCACCAGCGGAATTGACTCTAAGGCCTGCCTTGAAAAGGCGGACAGCACCCACTCGCCCCAGCTTTCATCATCGTCGTCGTCTGGCATACCGTCTACGAGCGCCTTCATCAACACGGCGCTCGTCATAAGGGCCACCACGTTGCAGAGCGACGCCGGATGATCGCCGCGCTTTATGGACTGTGCCAGGTCGTAGACGGTCATTCCGAGCACAGGGGCGGCGTCTGAAGTAAAAATCATCAGCAGCCTCGCGAGTCCGCTCTGCCTCCATATCATCGGGGCGTCCTTTATCATCGGGGCCTGCTGCGTGAGCAGCACGGCGCGCTGTGCTGCGCGCACGGCCTGGTCGTGCGAAAGTCCCCGCTTTATGTTCGAGTTGTAAGTCGCCTTCCAGCCTATAGCCGCCACCGCCCTGTCCATATATGAGACAGGGGCGATGAGCGCGTCCATAGTCTTTTTGTATCCGTACCGCATGTCGCCCATAAGCGTCGGGTCGTACTGATTTATGCTGAAAAAGGCGTTCGGGACGCGGTTTCGCATCTGCGGGTCGAGGGCGTACACCTCTTCGAGGAAGCGCCCGGGGTTTAGCATATACTCGCCGATCGCGCATCCGACCTGCGCCGGCCCGGCGGTGATCAAAAAGCGCGGGATCGAAGTCGTCTGCTTCAATACCGTGCCGACGTTCGCCGCAAGATACGTGTAAGCCATATTCTTGCCCATGGCGTTGGCGGCGCGGTCGAACACGTTCTTGCCCGCCGTGAGCGAATCCTGATTTACGAGGTTGATATAATCCTCTACCGCCTTCCACGCGCCCGATCCGAACTTCTCGCGGATGAGCTTGGGAATATTGTACGAACGTCCCACGGCGTCCTCAAAGTTCTCCGTGAACACCGCATGAAGGTCGGGCCCGATCCGCGCGAAGGCGGCCGTGTGCTCCATGGCGTCGATCTGCTCGTTCCATATCGACAGCAGTCCGAGCTCAACGGGGGCTTGATGTTTCTCGCTTATTTCTTTGCCGGGGATCACCCGCGGATTCAAAAAGCCCATTTCAAGTCCGGCCTTCCGAGCTCCGGCCTGCGCCGCGACGCCCTTGGCGTACGCCTCCTCGCCTGCGTCGACGAGCCCGTGTTTGGAAGTGTACTCCAACCGGCGCATAGGGGTGTATCTCTCCTCTCTTATCATGCCCCGGTTGAAATTCGCGATAAAAATATCGTTCAGCCTTTCGTAATGGGAGTCGTACTCCTGAATCACATAGTCCGCCAGCTCCCTTTCCTGCGGCGTCAGCGCCTTCGCGCACTCTCCTATGTGCGCCAGCGCCTCGGCCGGAAGCTGCCCGTCGTGCTTCTTCGCGTTGTCTAAAAACCATGAGTCGGGTATCAGATCCCTCATGTTTCCAAAAACAAGGGCCTGACGCGATTTCTCATTCTGCATCGCAGTATAGATTGAAAGAAGCTGGTCGACGCTGTACTTATATCCGCCGACGACGCGCTCTTTACTCAGGGCGTGGAGGGTTATCCCCAGCTCCTTCATTTTGGCGTTCATCGCGGCGTGACGTTCGTGGAGGCGCGTCAGCTTCTCGTCGTAGGCCGCGTTCACCTCGTCCACGCAATACTTCGAGAAGGCGCTGTCGAATTTTCCCAGACCGTGCCCTATCCAGTCGAACAAACGTATGGCGCCGAGCGTGTTGGCGTAAGTCCAGTCTTTCAACTTTTCCGCTTTTCCGGCGACGCCGTCATATTGTTTCGACAGGTTGGACGACCTCGCCACAGGGCCGCGTTTCCTTCTGCCCCTCGTTTTCTCAAGCGCCGAGATAAGCTCCGAGTTCACGGTCTGGCGGCGCTCGACGATGCCGGCCCGCCATACCTTGTACTCCCTCCTGCCGCGGGCGTGTATCTCGCCTATCTCCTTGGCCAGCTCCGCTATCTCCGAAAGCTTGGCGTCTGAAAGCCGCAGGTCGTTCAACGTCATGCCGGCGGCATCCAGCTTTTCGATCAGCTTCACGAAGGGGGCGTCGGACGGATTTATGTCTTTGTAGTCGAAGCCCAAATCCTTCTTTATAGCCTCCATGAGGGAGGCCGCCATCTTCATCTTCTGAGTGGGGTAGACGGCGACGAATTTCGACTTGCGCCTCCGGCGGTTCGGGCGTTTCTTATCCAGCTCCGTATCGTTCAGGTCGACTATCTGGCGGGCTTCCGTAAGCTTTTTCAGCATCTCCTGCTGCGTCGACCAAATGACCTCTTCGTCGTTGACGTCGCGATTTATAGTCTCAAGCAGATTTTCTACGTCCTTGAGCAAAGCCCTTCTTTTTTCGAACCGTTCGAACATAGCCTCCCGTCTGCTCTTCGTCCTGTAGTCGAACCCGGGGCGCTTGAATCGCGCGTTCCGCTCTCCCTCGCTCTTGCCCCTGTCATAGCCCAGCGCCTCGCCGAGACGAAACTTATTCTTCGCCTCCTGCTTCGCCTCTTTCTCCAAGGCGTCCAGTCTTTCCTTAAGCAGCTCGTTCTCCCGGATCAATTCCCCGACGGTCGTCTCGGAGGCATAGACTTCGTCTATCTCCTGAGGCGTCGACAGCAGCCTGTCGAATACGTCCTGCACCTCCGGCGTCAGCTCCTCTCCGGCGAACTTGGCGTTTGTATATATATCCAGCAGCCACATGCGCATTTTCTGAAAGACCGGGCGCAGTGCCTTTGACGGGGCCTCTCCGTCCATTACGTAGAGTTCCATGGCGCGGGCCCACTTTTCATGGGCCTCGGTGAAACGGGCCTTCTGCTCGTCGTTTAGATTGCCGAGGTCGGAAAGGTCCATATTCGATATGCCGAGATAGTCGAGGACCGTCCTCAAGTCGCGGCTTATCTCCGTATCGGGATCGGCGTTGTAGCCGTACCGGATAAGGTCCTCAAGAATGAGATGCCCCATCTCGTGGATAAATGTGCTCCTGTCCGCCGTACGGAAGAGAGTGACGAGCGCTTCCCCCGTCTTGCGGTTGAAGGTGATCCCGCCGCGGGCGCCTTTGCCGTGCTGAAGATACACATTTCCGTCATTATCCTTGACGCCTGACAGCATTTCACCTATAGTTATCTCGTAAGTATCCGGCGTGTTGCGGATCGGAGCCTCATCATGAGGAAGCAGTCCGCGTTTGACGTCGGATGCTTCTTCTTTTTCTACCTTTGCGTCATACGCGCGGTATATACCTTCAACTTCCGCCGCATACCCGTCATCCATCTCTTTAACGGTCAGCTTGACAGTGTAAGTAGGAGACGCATCCTCTACGAGCCGCACAGAAGTGTACATTCTGTGGATATTCTTTACCTGACTGTCTTTGTGCCTATCCTTGTGGGTTTCTATCAGTTTGGCTCTTCTTATGATTTCCGGCAGCCCTTCAAGGACATTGATCATCCTTTCAAAATCGAATGGGCCCGTCAGCGCGCTGTTCACCGCATGGGAAACATTCCCCACCGAAAGGGATATATCCCAGCCCGTATCCTCATTTCGGTACACGCCAGTCAGCCCCTTCGCGAAAGCCTTCTTCCCCCTATTTCCCTTTACCTGTTTCGCCTCTTCGAAAGACAGCTTCGGCCGAACAACGACGCCGCGGACAATTTCATTGACGTCCACGCCTTCATTTATAGGCTGATAAAAAATATTCTCGTTATTCGCGTCGAACGTCCCCGTATTTTCCACGGACTTGACCTGTTCCGGGCTGAAGGTGATATATTCCGATTTTCCGCCGTCGGTGGCCAGCGGATCGTAAGGCCTGATCACCCCGTCGAAGCCCAGCATCCTCAAATATGGATTCAGAATATCCATATCCCTGAAATCAAGCTGGCGCGCCTCAAACGCATAAAAATCGTGGAGCGAACGCCCCATTAGGTCGCGGGCCTCCTCGTCGTCCATCGACTCGTCCATCTGCGGCAGGAAGTCGTTATATAAATCCCTCACGACTGAGCCCTCGTCGTTCCTGAAAGCCGCATACAGCTCCCTGAGCCGTTGGAAATCTCCGTCGTGTGCCAGCTCCGAGTCGTCCATATCGAACCAGTCGTCGAAACGGGCGGAAAGAGCCTCCTTTAAAGAGGCGACATTCTCCTCGGAAAAAACGAACGGGTTGCGGATATTAAGATACACTGGATATAAAGAGCCCTTCTTTCCAGCATAGCCTTCGGCTGTATCCTTATCTGAAATGAAATAATTTCCCTGCGCGCTGCCGAAAGACGTCATGCCGGCCGCGTCTCCACGATAGGCCGCCAGCGGCTCGCCGTTTGAGTCCAAAATACGGCTGGCGTTTTCCGTGTCATTCTCCCAGTCTCCGAACCACGCTTTGAAAGCCTCCGTGCGAACCGTATCCGCTTGCGGGACGGGCTGATTATAAAGCGGTATCGCCCCTCCATCTTCCGCCTTCTCCACGCTCAGTCTGTGGAGCTCTTTCGGGCTCACGCCCAACCGCTTCCCCAACGTGTAAAGATAACGGCTGTAAAGATCAGCGTTTGCCTCGCCAAGTTCGTCGTCCTGCCCGGCCGCGGACAGCTCGGAAATGAGGGATCGCCGGATTTCAACCGCTTCTTTCGCGTAATCGTCGTCCCCTTCGAGCGGATCGCTCAGCTTCGCCCTTATTTTCTCCGCCGCCTCGCGCGGCGTCACGCCGGCGGCGCCTTCGCGGACGTCCATGGCGATGGATTTCGAAAAATCGGGATATTCCGCCGCGGCCTTTTCATAGTCTTCCTTCTTGACGGCGACTTCACCGAGCTCGTCGATGACGCTTCCTTCGGTAATTCCGAGCGCAGCCGAGACCTTTTCCGCGACATCCGGATTTTCCTGAAAGAAAGCGTCGACCGCGTCCTGCCCGAGAAACACAAGGTCTTTCTCCGCAGCTGGATTTCCGCCCTCCGTGACTCTGCCGTCCGCCGACTTCGCCCTTCTTACGGCGGCCGTATTCTGGAATCTTCTTGCGGCGTTCATATTTCGGGCCGTCCCGACGGCCTCCCCTGGCAGCGGCAGAAATACCATTGTAGGCAGCGCTTCGAGCCCCGTGCGCGCGACGTCGTCTACGGCCTCCGATATCGTCATATGCTTGTATTGCGGGTCGTTTATCATCTTGGCGGCCTCGCCGATCAAAATTTCCCAGGCCCTCTGATGCATCTCTTCGAGAGTCTCGAAGCCGACCTTCTTGGCGTAAGAGAGCCCTCCCTGTTTGGCGGCGGATTTTACGGTAAACGACTTAGCCGCCCTTGTGAGCTCCGTCTCCATAAGCCCGGCGACCTTAGGGTTGGCCGCCAACCCCACCACCAGGGACTTTATCTTATCCTTGCCGGCGCCGTAGAACTTCTTTAAAAGCCCCCCTCCGACAAGGCCTACGGGAGTCATAGCCGCTATCGCCTGACCTGATTCAATAGCGGCCGCTATGCCGCCGTATATAGCGGCGGCCGGTACTGCGATCGAATCGGGCACCTCGGCGGCCTTCAGCTCTTCATGGAGCCCCGCGCTCTCCATCAGGTACATACGAGTGAAAAAAGAGGCCTTTCCTGCGGCGACGCCTGTGGCGAGCGCCGACTTGGCCGCCATGCCGGCCGACGCCTCTATGCCCATTGCGGACAGCATGGGAGCCTGGGCCAGGACCAAACCGCCTCCGGCCGCCGCGCCGAGCCCCATGGCCATAAGGTCCTTGTTGGAAACCCACCTGGTTGCGTTTTGCGCCGCGCCGCGCAGCCCCTTGTTTATAAAGGGGTCGTAGGCGTGATTATTGAGCTTGGACATTTCGCCGCGAAGTTCGTTGAGACGTTCTTCCGTTCCTTTGTCCGGGGCGAAAAGATTCCTGACGTAAAGCTCGGAATACTCTTTTTCGAGGTTGCCGAGGCGCACCCCGGCCTTTATGCTGTCTATGGCCCCCATACGTTCCCCGATCACGCCGCTCGACTTCGCCAGGCGGTAAAAATCCTCGTCGGCGAAAAAAGCTTCGGGATTCACGCCCACCGCCTCGGCCTCCTTGATGCGGATAGAGACCTCTTTAGGATCAAGCCGCGTCACCTTCGAGATCGCGCCGATGCGGTTCTCTTGGATAAAGGCCCTGCGTCTCTTTTCGGTGTCGTTCGTGCGCCCGAACGAAGAATTGACCTCCGCCGGCTGTTTACGCAGCAGCAGATCTCGCTCGTACAACACCAGCCGCTTAAGAATGGCTTCGTCGGAATAACCCTTGACGCGGGCCCTCGTTATCGCCTCTTTCTTATTTGGGTAGGATAGAAATAGATAATCGTCGGCCTCCAGCCCCGCCCCCCCGCGTTGTGGAAAATAGACCGAATCGCGTCTTGGGAAAAAGTCCGAACCTTGCGCCGGTGTGGAAAGTGCCTCGCTCATAAAAAAACCTCCCGACAAAAAGCCGCCCATAAGGCGGCCGTATAATTTAATGCATAGTCCAGCGCCGCAGCCATTACGGATAGCCGCGCGGACGGCCGGACGCCTATCGCGAAGGGCCGCCCGACCTCTTCGTAGCGGCTGCGTCATCGGCGTTCAGCTCCAATACCTCGTCAAGTTCCTCCGCCTCCTCTTGAACGGCTGCTTCGCCGCCGGCCCGTCCGCTCGGAGTTTCCCACGGACGCGGCGGGACGTCTCTTGCCGCGCCCATGCTCTCGACGCCCTCGACGGCCTTTTTCAGCTTCCCGAGCTCTGTGTCGCTTTTCCATATATAACCATCGATCAAAGGCACGCCCGAAGCGTGCTTTTCCTCGATGGCCCTGAGCATCGCCCGCCGTCCGGCCTCGTCTGCCTGCTTATAAAAATCCGGAGCGGCTGGGTCTATCTTTCTGCACTCTTCCCGGAAATAAAAAACCGCCATGTTCCTGTCCGGATTTTGAGCCCCTCCGAAGACGCCGCCTCCGTGATTTTTCAAAAATATCTCGATATTCTTCTCTTTAGTCTTCAAGTAGTCCTTATTGCCGGGGGATATCTTCTTTTCGTATTCAATTATTTTATCGGCCTCTTCGTAAGAAATATATCCCATAGCGGCCGCCCTTTTCACATCCTCATTCGACATGCCTCTGAGCTTCGCGTCCCCCAGCTGCGCGAAATAGGCGTCGTGCTGCTCCTCGCTGACGCCGAGCCGCCTGCGTATCAGCCGTTCCTGCTCGTCCTTCGGCAGAGCGGCGAAATCGGGGTTGAAATGGACGAGCTGGCGGACGGCCTCCGCCCTGGTAAGAGGCGCCCGGACGAACGCCTCTTTCGGCTTGGGGGCGAATATGCCGCTTCCGTGCACGCGGTCGTTGTCCACTTTAAGGGATAGGGCCCACGCTTCGCCGCGAGCGCCGTATTTTTTGAATTTCTCCGAATACGAGGAGATAAGCCCGGACACCCTGCCGTGCGAACCGCCGCCGTATAGAAGCTTCAGTACTTCTACTTTTGCGGCGTCAAGTTCGGCCTCCCGCTCCTGCTTCGCGTCGGCGAAAAGCGAATTCACATAGCCGAGATAGACGTCCTCTTCCTTCCCTTCGTGCGCGCCGCGCACGTCGGCCAAAGCGCTTGCCAGCCCGTCCGCGCCGTACTTCTCAAGCAGCCTCTGCGCCTCCGCCTGCGCCTTAACCGGCAGGGCGGCTTTTTCAACGGCGCCCTTCAGCTTCTGGGCGTCGGCGGGCTCGATATAGCCCCCGTACTCCTTCACCAGCGCCTCGGCGCGCGTCGGGTCGTTCTGCGCCGCCTGCTGTATCATGCCTATAAAAAACTCCGAGCGCACCAGCGCGGAATTCTTGAGATTCGCCTCCGGCCCCTGGTCGCCGTACCTGGCGATAGTTATCTCCCTGAAGGCGTCCTCCTGCGCCTCCATGGAAAAGCCGTCGGGGTTCAGGGCGGCCGCCGTATAGATCGTCTTGAGCGTCCGCTCGGCCTCCTCCTGCTTGTAGAGGGACATCTGCTCCCCCTCCAGCTTCATGCAGGCGGAGCCGACGCCGCGGTCGTACGAGGCCGTGCGCTCCATAAAAAGCCTTCGCTGTCCCGCCGGCAGCGCGCTCATGATCTCATCCTTCAACGCCTTGTGCGCCTGATACACCCTGCCGGAAAGCCCTTCGGCCCCCGCGCCCTTCGCGTGCATCAGCCCCGTATTCGGGTCGTAAAGCAGCCGCGAGCTGCGGCTTACGTAATCGTTGTAAGCGGTCAGCGCCCCTGCCTCCGCCCTGTCGCGCGCCATCTTCTCGATGCCGGTCGCCAGATCCCGTGCGCCCTGCGCGACATATTGTCCCGCCTTGGAAGAATACCCCGCGGCCGCGGCCATCGCGGAGGCCGCCGGGTCGTTTAAATCGCGCCTCACCGCGACCGGCCCCGCGTCCCGCACCTCGGGCAGACTTTCTCTCCCTCGAATCTTCATTGTTCTAACCCCTCCCCGCGCGCTTTCCCAGAGCTAATTCAGCCCCCAGAAGCCCTTATAAAAACTTCTGTGCGCCGTGGCGGCCGCGGGCTTCTTCCTTCCGACCGCCATATCGTCCCACTTGGCGGCCACCGCGCCGGCCGAAGTCAGAAGAGAGCCCGTCAAAGCCGCGCGTCCGGCGTTCTCCACTGCGGAGGCGTAAGCCTCGCCGCCCCGGCGCGTGCCTTCCGCCTGATGCTCGAGCCCCACCGCCTGATTGATGAGCCCGAAGCGCTGCCGCTGATAATTCTGCCGCAGCACGTCGCGGTCGCGCTCCGCTTCCAGCTCCGTAGCCTCCTCGACGGCGGCCGCCGTGCCGGAATCCACCAGCAGCCCCGAAGCCCCGGCCGCCGCGCGTCCGGAAGCCGCCACCGCGCGCTGCTTGCGGGCGAGAGCCTCCTGTTCGGAGGCCCCCTGCTTCGACACCGCCTCAGCCTCGCCGCGCGCCTGCTCTGCGTTGAATTCAAGCGCCCGGGCCTGATACTCGCTCTGCATCCTCGCGGCGGCGGCCTGCTCCCGCGCTGCCTGCATCTGCGAAACGCCGGAGTAGAGCGTGCCGGCCACGGACGCGACGGCCGCTACAACCGGATTACACACTCCTCTTCGCCCCCTATCCAAAACCTGTAAAAAGGCAGCCCCGCAACGCCGTAAGGCTCCGTGGCGCCAAATTGAAACCCAAGCCGCTTAAGCCAGCGGACGCTTCTTTCGTTTCTTGCGTCCACATAATTGCGCATATTCGGGAAACGCTTAAGCAGCCGCGGGAAAAGCGCCGCCGACAGCCTGACGAAATCGCGCCTGCACTCATCCAGCGCCGACGTCCCGATCAGCCAGGGACACCACCAGTGCGCGTCCTCGCGGAAAACCCCGAAGAGCCCCAGCGTCCGCCCGCGCCCGTCGCGCGCTGCGAAACAGTACGAAGAGCCCAGCCAGCCGCGCAGCACCGCCATCTTTACGTCGCCCTCCGCCGCCTCCAGCTCCCGCCGGTCCGCTTCGCGCATATCGTCGATCGTCTCCATACAATGGTGGCGCGTCGCGCGTAAGAGATAAATCACGGCTAAAACCGCCAGAACGAAAAAACCAGCCCGGCGCCGACGCACGCTTCTTGATGGATCGCGTCGTACCCGGCGAACAGCCCGACCGACCACGGCGACCGGAGCTTCTTATTTTTCCGCTGCAGCTTTTCCACGCTGCGCGCCCACGCTTCGCGCTCCCGCATCCTGGCGGCCTCCAGGGCCGCAATGTCGGCGCTGACGGTATCGACTATCCTGTCCTGTGAAGATACATACCTCCTGAGAGCTCCTATCTCCGCCGCCTGAGACTCCAGCATCTCCACAGTGTCGCGCCCGTCGGCGAGCGGAACGACATACGCCTCATCTGTCAGCAGATATCCCTTCGGCCGCAGTTCTATCTTCCCTGTATCGCCCCAGCAGGTCGTTCCAGCGGACAGCGACGTCAGAATCATCAAGCCGGCCGACATCGCGCCTAATAACATTTTTCGCACTTTCAACCACCTCCGGCAATCTATTTCTCTCACTTTGGGCCTTCTCAATAACGCTTTTCAGCCTTTCGGCGGCGTCGTCAACGGCGGCCGTCTCCACAGGCGGCCGCGTCGTTCCGTCTACGCCGTAGATCCGCGCCTGCCCCCACCGCCACAGATACCACCCGGCGGCCGCCAGCAAAACCGCCGCCGCGAGCAGCGCCCACCGGCGCCGGCCGTCAGAGACCGCCCTCATTTTCATCGTCCGCGCGTCTTTTAGGGCGCGCCGGCCTTCGCACGGCTTCATAGCCCGACTTGCCGGCCGCCGCCGCGAAGACGACCCCGCCGAAATAAATGCCCAGCTCCTTGGCGTTCGGGGGAATATCTTTCGTAAACAGCCAAGCGGCGACGAAAACCAGCAGATTCACCGCCCACGTCAGAATCGCGATCGGCTTAGTCCACGGCAATCCGTTCAGATAAACAAAAACCCTGTTCATTCGACGCCCCTCTTTCCTTCGTCCTTACAGCCCTTGCAGGCTTTGTCGTCCAGCCCCAGCCTCCCGTCGATCACGCGCCTTACCCACGGCCGTCCGGCCGAGACGGCGACATAGACCGCCGCCAGCCTCCCGGCCTCGCCCACGCCTAACTCGCACAGCCCCAGATAGACGGCCGCCCCGAGCGTGACGTCCGAAACATGGCCGACGATGAAGCG
>NZ_JMKI01000040.1 GCF_000712295.1 Synergistes jonesii
CCGTGCTCGTCAAAACCTGAAACGGGATTTTCAGATCGTTCAGACCGAACCTGAGCAGGTGCGCGTCACCGCCGTGGACGGCAAATGATTTTCTGGCTTCATGTGAATTTTGAGAGGGGTCAGCGTAAAAATGCAGGATAAGAAAAGACAATTCTTCGGGACCGACGGAGTGCGCGACGTTGCAAACAGCGGGATGATGCGCCCCGAAGCGGCTATGAGGCTGGGCGCGGCTTACACGGTATTTTTGAGGAAGCGCGGCGCAGGTACACCTAAGATCGCAGTGGGACGCGACACCAGGCGCTCCGGCGAGATGCTCCAGTCCGCGCTGATGGCGGGTATCACGTCGGCCGGCGGCTCGGCGTCGGACCTCGGCGTCATCCCGACCCCCGGCGTCAGCAGCGTAGCCGCCCACAACGACTTCGACGGCGGCGCGGTGATAAGCGCGTCGCACAATCCTCCGGAATACAACGGCATAAAATTTCTCGACAAGGACGGCTTCAAGCTCACGGACGACGACGAGGCCGATATAGAAGAAATATTCCTCGACGAAAAGAAGCGCGCCTTCGCGGCGCCGGTAAACATCGGAGGCGTCAGCGACGGCTCGCGCTTCCGCGAAGAGTACGCGAAGCGTTTGAAAAAAATAATAGAGGAGATAAAAGATTATTCCTGCCCGATAGTTATAGACGCGGCGAACGGCGCCGCGTCGGCGTTCGTCGAGCCGCTCTTCTCAGACTGGCGCGGCAGGGTCACCTTCATCGCCAATAAGCCGAATGGCGTGAACATAAATGAAAACGTCGGCGTGACGCACATCAATACGCTCGCGTCGGAGGTAGTAAAGAACAAAGCGGAGCTCGGCATCGCGTACGACGGCGACACGGACCGCGTGCTGCTCTGCGACAGCAGTGGGCGTGTGCTCGACGGCGACATAATGCTGTGGGTGATAGGGCGCTGGCTCGCTAAGCGCGACAGGCTCGGCGCCGGCGTCGCCGCGACCGTGATGTCGAATATGGCGCTCGAAGAGCTCCTCGCGAAGGAGGGTATAAAAGTTTTCCGCTGCCCGGTCGGCGACAGATACGTGCTCGACACGATGCGTAAAGAGGGGGCGCGAATCGGAGGCGAACAGTCCGGCCACATTATAGCGCTCGAATACGCGAACACCGGCGATGGGCTCTGCGCAGGAGTCCTCTTCCTGAAGGGGGTCGCGGAGCTCGGCGAAGAGATTTCGACGCTCAGCGACCGCTTCGAGCGCTATCCGCAGCTGTTGCGCAACATGCGCGTCGACGGCAAAGAAAAGATAATGAAGAGCGAAAAAGTCGCGTCGGCCGCCGCCGAAGCGGAGAAACTCCTCGGCGGCAGGGGGCGCATGCTTCTGCGTCCGTCGGGGACGGAGCCCCTTATCAGAATATTCGTCGAATCGCGCGACGAAAAGCTTATGAACGAAGCCGCCGGCATCATGGAGGACGCGATCAGAAAGGAAATAGAATGCCATGTCTGAGGTCCGCTACAAGCCGGTAAAGAAAGCGGTATTCCCCGTGGCCGGGCTGGGGACGAGATTCCTCCCCGCGACTAAGGATGTGCCGAAGGAAATGATGACGCTAATCGACAGGCCGCTCATACACCACGGGGTCGACGAGGCGGTCGCCTCCGGCTGCACGCAGATAATGTTCGTCACCGGGCAGGGCAAGGAAAGCATACGCCGCTACTTCGAGCCGTCGGAGGAGCTGGTCGCTGCCCTGCGCGAGCGCGGCAAGGAGGACCTCGCGGAAAAGGTCGACGGCATACATAAGCTCGCGGAATTCCATTACGCCTATCAGCAGAAGCCCCTCGGCCTCGGCCATGCGGTGCTCTGCGCGGAAGAATTCTGCAAAGGCGAATTTTTCGGGCTGATCCTGCCCGACGACGTGATGGCGGCGAAGCCTACCGTGCTGCGCCAGCTTGAAGCGGTCGCGGAAAAATATGAT
>NZ_JMKI01000041.1 GCF_000712295.1 Synergistes jonesii
CACCTAAAAGAAGGCTGCCGCCAAGCCTGGATTTCGCTTGGTGGGAGAGTATAACAAATTCTGTGTAAACTCCATAGAGAAGAAAGCAAGCCTCCTGGATTGGTGTTAAGATAAATTCAATCCAGGAGGATATTTTTATGGCAAGACAGAGAAAACTGACACCGGAAAGAAAAGCGCTTATTCAGAGTCTCCTTTCCCACTACAAACCGGAAGACGCCCAGGACGTACAGGCTATGCTGAGGGATCTTCTCGGAGATACGATCCAGCAGATGCTGGAAGCCGAGATGGATGACCATCTCGGTTACAGCAAATATGACTACAAGAACAAGCATACAGATGACAGCCGCAACGGCTACAGCCCTAAAACAGTCACCTCTTCGGCCGGAGATATCCCGATCGACGTCCCCAGAGACCGCAAGGGTGACTTCGAACCGCAGTCAGTCAAAAAGAACCAGACCGATATCTCAAATATAGAGGATCAGGTCCTGTCCATGTATGCAAAAGGCATGACGACCCGGGATATCTCGGCTCACCTGCAGTCTATCTACGGTGTGGATGCCTCTGCTGAAATGATTTCGCGAATGACGGATCGAATTCTGCCGATTGCCAAAGAATGGCAGAACCGGCCGCTGGCCAAAAAGTATGCAGTCGTCTTTATGGACGCCGTGCATTTCAATGTGAGGCAGGACGGCCGAACCGTCAAGAAAGCCGTTTATGTTGCTATTGGGACAAGACTGGACGGGCATCGTGAAGTCCTTGGCCTGTGGGTCGGCGGAAATGAGAGCGCCAAGTACTGGGTCGGTGTCCTTAACGAGATCCGTAATCGCGGCACCGAAGATATTTTCATTATCTCCGTCGACGGCCTGACAGGCTTTGCAGATGCGATAAGCGCCGTATATCCCAAGGCCGAAATCCAGCGCTGCATTGTCCATCAGATCCGTTACACGACAAAATTCGTCTCTTACAAGGACATTAAGGCTTTTATGAATGATTTGAAGGGTGTCTATCAGGCTCCTACACTGGAGCAGGCCGAGGAAGGGCTTGACAGACTTGAAGAGAAGTGGGGCTCGAAATACCCGTCTTCGGTAGCGAGCTGGCGGAACAACTGGCCTCAGTTATCCGCTTATTTCAAGTATCCCTATGAGCTGCGCCGGATGATCTATACGACAAACCAGATCGAGAACTACAACCGGCAGCTCAGGAAAGTGACAAAAACACGTACGATCTTCCCCTCAGACGACGCCCTTTTCAAGCTCCTTTATCTTGCGACGATGGACATCACTGAAAAGTGGACCGGCAGGGACAGGGACTGGAGTAAAATTCTGTCACAGCTGTGCATTTACTTTGAGGAACGCATAGAACCCGGAGATCTGGAATAGCCCTAAACGCCTATAAGAAAAGTCCGGGCTGCAGTCCATTGACAGCCCGGATAGCGTATGTCATTATGGTGATACTGAAGCAGTAACGGTAACCCTTTGATGTCTTACATCGATCCAGGGGCAAGGGGTTTACACAGAATAAGTTACACTACCAAATTGGCCTACTAAACTTGGGGTAGACATCGCTTAATTAGAGTCTGTTCACATTAAATTGCATCTACGATCATAGCAAAGTAGATGAACCCACAGAACAGCACGTCAAGCTTATCGTAACGGGTAAATATTTTCCGAAACCGCTTAAGACGCAAGAAATATCGCTCTATCTCATTGCGTTGCTTATATCTCTCCCTATCATACTCCCATGGATCTTTGCGGTTCGATTTTGGAGGAACAACCGGAAAATATCCCTTCTCCATCGTTTTTCTCCGCATATTCTCTCCCTCATAAGCTCTGTCCATCAGGATGTATTTTTGCTCTGGGACTCTTATGATCTTGTCAAGCAGAGCTGTGCCTTCCGACGAGTCATGGGCTTCTCCTCCGGATAGCACGAAGCCGACAGCCGATCTGTCAGTTGCGGTGACCATATGAATCTTCGTTGTGAGCCCGCCTCTCGATCTTCCAATGGACTGTTTTCCTCTTTTTTTAAAGCTCCCGTTCCGTCGGGATGAACCTTTACCGATGTGCTGTCCAGGCAGACCGCCTCGACCTTTATGCGAATAATGTTCTCCACTTGCAACACTTCAAACACGCGCTGTAAAACGCCATTTTTGCTCCACCTGTTCATGCGTACATAAATCGTATGCCAGTTCCCACAGGATTTCGGCAACGCCCTCCACTTGCAGCCGTTTTCCGTGACATACAGTATCGCATTGATCAGTTGGAGATTACTCATACTCACATTCCCGCGCTGACGGGGCAAGTATTTTTCGATACGATCATATTGTTCTTGAGTGATTTCCATATGCACATCATCGCATATCATTGGAATATTTGTCTATTAGTGTGAACRCGCTCTAAGYWACGGGTGAGCGTCATTGGGACGGTTATCCACTTCGTGTGCCGATA
>NZ_JMKI01000042.1 GCF_000712295.1 Synergistes jonesii
GTCTCTTACAAGGACATTAAGGCTTTTATGAATGATTTGAAGGGTGTCTATCAGGCTCCTACACTGGAGCAGGCCGAGGAAGGGCTTGACAGACTTGAAGAGAAGTGGGGCTCGAAATACCCGTCTTCGGTAGCGAGCTGGCGGAACAACTGGCCTCAGTTATCCGCTTATTTCAAGTATCCCTATGAGCTGCGCCGGATGATCTATACGACAAACCAGATCGAGAACTACAACCGGCAGCTCAGGAAAGTGACAAAAACACGTACGATCTTCCCCTCAGACGACGCCCTTCTCAAGCTCCTTTATCTTGCGACGATGGACATCACTGAAAAGTGGACCGGCAGGGACAGGGACTGGAGTAAAATTCTGTCACAGCTGTGCATTTACTTTGAGGAACGCATAGAACCCGGAGATCTGGAATAGCCCTAAACGCCTATAAGAAAAGTCCGGGCTGCAGTCCATTGACAGCCCGGATAGCGTATGTCATTATGGTGATACTGAAGCAGTAACGGTAACCCTTTGATGTCTTACATCGATCCAGGGGCAAGGGGTTTACACAGAATAAGTTACACTACCGCGTATTCCTCGACGTAATATCCGCCGTCTTCGGGCAGGGCAACGTCAGCAACGTTGAAATGTCCGGGCTTGTGGAACCGTTTCAGCGCATACGCCTCTACTCCTCGATACTCAACATCAGCTCTGAGACCCAAACCGACGTCAAGGGGGCGGAAAGCACATTCAAACAGCTTGTCGTGGGCGACGCCGTAAACGGCTGCTACAAAGGGCGCGATTTTATAGAATTCCGCACACGCGCCAAATTCATAAGCGCCTGCAACGACTACATCAAAAGCCGCGACGTTACCACCGGCTTTTTACGGAGAATATGCTTCGTCAACTTCAACGCGCGTTTTGTGGACGAGCCCGGCCCAGGTGAACTCAAGGCGGACCGGCAGCTCACCTCGAAACTCATTGAAGAACTGCCCGGCATCTTCAATTGGGCATACGCCGGCTATAAAATACTTCGCAAGGTACGCCAATTCTCCATGCCGGACGACCAGAAAGACACGCTCGACAACTTTGCGCGGGACGTAAACCCCGTCGTGTCCTTCATTGAGGACGAGATACTCCCCGGAGAATACGAGCGGGCCCGGCTTTATGAAATATACACGTCGTGGTGCAAGCAATGCGGACATATGCCTCTCTCACGCTCGGCCTTCATAAGAAGACTCAAGACTACGATGACGCAGTTAAAAAGGCGATTTGAAGAAACAAAATCAGGACCATTCAGGAGGTTTATAATTGGATGAGACTATCAAAAGACGAATTTCAGGTAATCGAATCAATACTCTCGCTTTACCCGGAGCTGTGCAGGGCGGAAGAACAGCGTAGAGACTACGTCATATCCTTAGTCTTAGCGCCCAACCGTGATACGCCCGTTCAGGGTGGTACCGGCGTATCTGCGATAGAGCGCTTCGTTGAGGGAGATAGGGAAAGCAACAACCTAAAGCTCATAATCGACCGCATTACCAGCTGCATATCGAAGCTGCGGTTTGAGGAAAGGCAATTCCTAAAAGAATACTATATCGAAGGCAAAGATACATATGACTTTGACGAGTCCCTTTCCGTGGTATACCGCAGGCGCCGAAAAATATGCGACAAGCTCACAGGTATTTTAGGGATATACCATCTCGTCAGGGAATGGCGCGCCGTTGAATCCGAGCGCCGGCTTGAAGCCGCCAGAAAACACGGGGCAAATAGCGGTAGTGTAACTTATTCTGTGTAAACCCCTTGCCCCTGGATCGATGTAAGACATCAAAGGGTTACCGTTACTGCTTCAGTATCACCATAATGACATACGCGGTAGTGTAACTTATTCTGTGTAAACCCCTTGCCCCTGGATCGATGTAAGACATCAAAGGGTTACCGTTACTGCTTCAGTATCACCATAATGACATACGCTATCCGGGCTGTCAATGGACTGCAGCCCGGACTTTTCTTATAGGCGTTTAGGGCTATTCCAGATCTCCGGGTTCTATGCGTTCCTCAAAGTAAATGCACAGCTGTGACAGAATTTTACTCCAGTCCCTGTCCCTGCCGGTCCACTTTTCAGTGATGTCCATCGTCGCAAGATAAAGGAGCTTGAAAAGGGCGTCGTCTGAGGGGAAGATCGTACGTGTTTTTGTCACTTTCCTGAGCTGCCGGTTGTAGTTCTCGATCTGGTTTGTCGTATAGATCATCCGGCGCAGCTCATAGGGATACTTGAAATAAGCGGATAACTGAGGCCAGTTGTTCCGCCAGCTCGCTACCGAAGACGGGTATTTCGAGCCCCACTTCTCTTCAAGTCTGTCAAGCCCTTCCTCGGCCTGCTCCAGTGTAGGAGCCTGATAGACACCCTTCAAATCATTCATAAAAGCCTTAATGTCCTTGTAAGAGACGAATTTTGTCGTGTACGGATCTGATGGACGATGCAGCGCTGGACTTCGGCTT
>NZ_JMKI01000043.1 GCF_000712295.1 Synergistes jonesii
CATCCAGGAGGATATTTTTATGGCAAGACAGAGAAAACTGACACCGGAAAGAAAAGCGCTTATTCAGAGTCTCCTTTCCCACTACAAACCGGAAGACGCCCAGGACGTACAGGCTATGCTGAGGGATCTTCTCGGAGATACGATCCAGCAGATGCTGGAAGCCGAGATGGATGACCATCTCGGTTACAGCAAATATGACTACAAGAACAAGCATACAGATGACAGCCGCAACGGCTACAGCCCTAAAACAGTCACCTCTTCGGCCGGAGATATCCCGATCGACGTCCCCAGAGACCGCAAGGGTGACTTCGAACCGCAGTCAGTCAAAAAGAACCAGACCGATATCTCAAATATAGAGGATCAGGTCCTGTCCATGTATGCAAAAGGCATGACGACCCGGGATATCTCGGCTCACCTGCAGTCTATCTACGGTGTGGATGCCTCTGCTGAAATGATTTCGCGAATGACGGATCGAATTCTGCCGATTGCCAAAGAATGGCAGAACCGGCCGCTGGCCAAAAAGTATGCAGTCGTCTTTATGGACGCCGTGCATTTCAATGTGAGGCAGGACGGCCGAACCGTCAAGAAAGCCGTTTATGTTGCTATTGGGACAAGACTGGACGGGCATCGTGAAGTCCTTGGCCTGTGGGTCGGCGGAAATGAGAGCGCCAAGTACTGGGTCGGTGTCCTTAACGAGATCCGTAATCGCGGCACCGAAGATATTTTCATTATCTCCGTCGACGGCCTGACAGGCTTTGCAGATGCGATAAGCGCCGTATATCCCAAGGCCGAAATCCAGCGCTGCATTGTCCATCAGATCCGTTACACGACAAAATTCGTCTCTTACAAGGACATTAAGGCTTTTATGAATGATTTGAAGGGTGTCTATCAGGCTCCTACACTGGAGCAGGCCGAGGAAGGGCTTGACAGACTTGAAGAGAAGTGGGGCTCGAAATACCCGTCTTCGGTAGCGAGCTGGCGGAACAACTGGCCTCAGTTATCCGCTTATTTCAAGTATCCCTATGAGCTGCGCCGGATGATCTATACGACAAACCAGATCGAGAACTACAACCGGCAGCTCAGGAAAGTGACAAAAACACGTACGATCTTCCCCTCAGACGACGCCCTTTTCAAGCTCCTTTATCTTGCGACGATGGACATCACTGAAAAGTGGACCGGCAGGGACAGGGACTGGAGTAAAATTCTGTCACAGCTGTGCATTTACTTTGAGGAACGCATAGAACCCGGAGATCTGGAATAGCCCTAAACGCCTATAAGAAAAGTCCGGGCTGCAGTCCATTGACAGCCCGGATAGCGTATGTCATTATGGTGATACTGAAGCAGTAACGGTAACCCTTTGATGTCTTACATCGATCCAGGGGCAAGGGGTTTACACAGAATAAGTTACACTACCTTGGCGGCAGTCTTTCGCGTTTCGCTTATGCCTCGGGGCCTACCTTATATCTTCGTACAGGTCGCTCCTCAGCGCGTACGCCATGACTTCGTTTCCGTAGAAGCGGAGCTCGTTGTCACCTATCGACCCGCCGAACTCTTTCAACGCATCAAGGCACGCCGCCGCCGGGCAGACATCTTCGCTCTTCGCTCGGTAGGCGGACAGCTTCGTCTTATAGTCGAAGGAGCTCAGCAGCTTCTCCAGCTCGCTTTTGCCCCAGCTGTCATCCTTCCAGTAATGCAGCTTGACGTACAGTTCGACGCGTTCCTTCATGTTTTTCGCAAAGGCGCGGCGGAGCAGCGCCCTGCTTTCGGCGTTTCCGGCCGCGTAAAGCTCCTCGAACTCCGCGGCCCTGCCTACGACCTCCTTGCTCGGCGTTTCAATGACCAGTGCGCTTTCTGTGA
>NZ_JMKI01000044.1 GCF_000712295.1 Synergistes jonesii
AACGCATAGAACCCGGAGATCTGGAATAGCCCTAAACGCCTATAAGAAAAGTCCGGGCTGCAGTCCATTGACAGCCCGGATAGCGTATGTCATTATGGTGATACTGAAGCAGTAACGGTAACCCTTTGATGTCTTACATCGATCCAGGTGCAAGGGGTTTACACAGAATAAGTTACACTACCAAATTGGCCTACTAAACTTGGGGTAGACATCGCTTAATTAGAGTCTGTTCACATTAAATTGCATCTACGATCATAGCAAAGTAGATGAACCCACAGAACAGCACGTCAAGCTTATCGTAACGGGTAAATATTTTCCGAAGGTAGTGTAACTTATTCTGTGTAAACCCCTTGCCCCTGGATCGATGTAAGACATCAAAGGGTTACCGTTACTGCTTCAGTATCACCATAATGACATACGCTATCCGGGCTGTCAATGGACTGCAGCCCGGACTTTTCTTATAGGCGTTTAGGGCTATTCCAGATCTCCGGGTTCTATGCGTTCCTCAAAGTAAATGCACAGCTGTGACAGAATTTTACTCCAGTCCCTGTCCCTGCCGGTCCACTTTTCAGTGATGTCCATCGTCGCAAGATAAAGGAGCTTGAGAAGGGCGTCGTCTGAGGGGAAGATCGTACGTGTTTTTGTCACTTTCCTGAGCTGCCGGTTGTAGTTCTCGATCTGGTTTGTCGTATAGATCATCCGGCGCAGCTCATAGGGATACTTGAAATAAGCGGATAACTGAGGCCAGTTGTTCCGCCAGCTCGCTACCGAAGACGGGTATTTCGAGCCCCACTTCTCTTCAAGTCTGTCAAGCCCTTCCTCGGCCTGCTCCAGTGTAGGAGCCTGATAGACACCCTTCAAATCATTCATAAAAGCCTTAATGTCCTTGTAAGAGACGAATTTTGTCGTGTAACGGATCTGATGGACGATGCAGCGCTGGACTTCGGCCTTGGGATATACGGCGCTTATCGCATCTGCAAAGCCTGTCAGGCCGTCGACGGAGATAATGAAAATATCTTCGGTGCCGCGATTACGGATCTCGTTAAGGACACCGACCCAGTACTTGGCGCTCTCATTTCCGCCGACCCACAGGCCAAGGACTTCACGATGCCCGTCCAGTCTTGTCCCAATAGCAACATAAACGGCTTTCTTGACGGTTCGGCCGTCCTGCCTCACATTGAAATGCACGGCGTCCATAAAGACGACTGCATACTTTTTGGCCAGCGGCCGGTTCTGCCATTCTTTGGCAATCGGCAGAATTCGATCCGTCATTCGCGAAATCATTTCAGCAGAGGCATCCACACCGTAGATAGACTGCAGGTGAGCCGAGATATCCCGGGTCGTCATGCCTTTTGCATACATGGACAGGACCTGATCCTCTATATTTGAGATATCGGTCTGGTTCTTTTTGACTGACTGCGGTTCGAAGTCACCCTTGCGGTCTCTGGGGACGTCGATCGGGATATCTCCGGCCGAAGAGGTGACTGTTTTAGGGCTGTAGCCGTTGCGGCTGTCATCTGTATGCTTGTTCTTGTAGTCATATTTGCTGTAACCGAGATGGTCATCCATCTCGGCTTCCAGCATCTGCTGGATCGTATCTCCGAGAAGATCCCTCAGCATAGCCTGTACGTCCTGGGCGTCTTCCGGTTTGTAGTGGGAAAGGAGACTCTGAATAAGCGCTTTTCTTTCCGGTGTCAGTTTTCTCTGTCTTGCCATAAAAATATCCTCCTGGATTGAATTTATCTTAACACCAATCCAGGAGGCTTGCTTTCTTCTCTATGGAGTTTACACAGAATTTGTTATACTCTCTACCAGTKAWAATACTTACATATCCAGTCAAAAGTATATGTCATTGTGCGACCGAAAAGTTCATTATTTAGCAGGCCAAATACGACGAGCACGAGAGTTAGGGCTATAGAACCATAAAAGACTACATTATCTTCTTTGTTTTCTTGCATTTACAACACTCCTTCCAACTAAAAAATAGTGCACATATTGCGTTAAAAAAGCAGGCGCGCCGTGTTGGTTCGATATAAGGACGTCATCACGACGCGCAACGCAAATATCGCTTATTTTTCAAGCCATGTTTTACCCGCATCCGGCAGTATCTCTGGGAACATAGCGCGAATCTCCGCTTCAGCCTCTGGGTCGATC
>NZ_JMKI01000045.1 GCF_000712295.1 Synergistes jonesii
TGGCCAAAAGTATGCAGTCGTCTTTATGGACGCCGTGCATTTCAATGTGAGGCAGGACGGCCGAACGTCAAGAAAGCCGTTTATGTTGCTATTGGGACAAGACTGGACGGGCATCGTGAAGTCCTTGGCCTGTGGGTCGGCGGAAATGAGAGCGCCAAGTACTGGGTCGGTGTCCTTAACGAGATCCGTAATCGCGGCACCGAAGATATTTTCATTATCTCCGTCGACGGCCTGACAGGCTTTGCAGATGCGATAAGCGCCGTATATCCCAAGGCCGAAATCCAGCGCTGCATTGTCCATCAGATCCGTTACACGACAAAATTCGTCTCTTACAAGGACATTAAGGCTTTTATGAATGATTTGAAGGGTGTCTATCAGGCTCCTACACTGGAGCAGGCCGAGGAAGGGCTTGACAGACTTGAAGAGAAGTGGGGCTCGAAATACCCGTCTTCGGTAGCGAGCTGGCGGAACAACTGGCCTCAGTTATCCGCTTATTTCAAGTATCCCTATGAGCTGCGCCGGATGATCTATACGACAAACCAGATCGAGAACTACAACCGGCAGCTCAGGAAAGTGACAAAAACACGTACGATCTTCCCCTCAGACGACGCCCTTTTCAAGCTCCTTTATCTTGCGACGATGGACATCACTGAAAAGTGGACCGGCAGGGACAGGGACTGGAGTAAAATTCTGTCACAGCTGTGCATTTACTTTGAGGAACGCATAGAACCCGGAGATCTGGAATAGCCCTAAACGCCTATAAGAAAAGTCCGGGCTGCAGTCCATTGACAGCCCGGATAGCGTATGTCATTATGGTGATACTGAAGCAGTAACGGTAACCCTTTGATGTCTTACATCGATCCAGGGGCAAGGGGTTTACACAGAATAAGTTACACTACCTGTTTAACTTGCTTTTCAGCACAGCCTGTATTTGGCAAAAGAACGCCTTCTGCCCTGTTCGTAGTTCTGCGGCTTGATGTAGGCATGTATCTGTTGTGTTCCAGCAACCTGACAAAATCGCCCTCTGGAATAAAAGCCTTTATATCTCCCAGGGGAAGACGCACAGTTAATAACACGGCGCGTTTACTGTACGGTCCCTGTGTGAGAATTTGTGATTTCATATGTCTAAATTCCGCACGAAGGCCCGGACTTTTGCGGGCCCGGGCCGTGCTTTACTTGAAACTTTTTCGGACTGTACTTATTTCCTTAGTGCAACAGCCCATTTTTACCTACAGTATATGATTTAACAGTTGACTTATGCTACACCGAAGATCTTTTTGAGAAGCATCTTTGCGGCATCAAACGTCAGGGGTTGCACGGAGAAATTGCCGCACGCTTCAACCGAAACTGCTTCGGCGACTTCGTCAAGACGCGAGAGGTCACAGTTCCAAGTTTCGATCGGTGGAATACCTATGCGATCGTTGAACGCTTTGTAGACCTCGCAGACCTTCTCGCCGATCTGTTCGGGCGTCTCGTTCCCTTTGAAGGTCGCGCCCAACATCTCGGCTATCTTTTTGATCTTGCCGGGACAAGTGGGGGCTATCCAACGAAGCACTTCGGGATCGGCATACGCACATGCGGCGCCGTGAACCATACCGTATTTAGCACCCAGAGTGTGTGCTATGGAGTGCCCTGCGTGCGCAAACGCAAGCGACAGACACCAGCCTCCCATAGAGGAGGCTATGCCCATGTTTTCTCTGGCTTCGATGTTTTGGCCGTTATCCACCGCTTGAGGTAACCACTCGTAAACTACAGAGATAAATTTTTCGGATATAAGCTCATTTAGCTTTGTAGAAACGTTGGTGGTATAAGACTCCACAAGATGTGCAAGCACGTCGCTGCCTGTATAAGCCGTAAGCTTCTTGGGCATTCCCATCATAAGCTCGGGATCGATCACACAGAACTCCGACATGGCGTTGTAGCACACAAGCAGATTCTTTATATGAGTTTCGGGATCGCTTATGATAAGGCCGTTTGAGACCTCACTTCCCGTGCCGGCTGTCGTCGGGATCGTAATCAAACCGGGCGAACGTCCAATCACGTTTTCAGGGTTGGCGTATCTGAGTATGGGGCCTTCGTTGAAACGCAATATGTTAATACCTTTCGCGGTATCTATGCTACTGCCGCCGCCTACGGCAATAACGCAGTCGCAGCCGGATTTTTCAAAGACCTTGAAGCCTTCGTCCACGAGATAGGACGGGGGATCGGGAATGACCTTGTCGTAAAGCTCATAGCCAATACCCGAGGCTTCGAGCCCTTTAGTCACTTTATCCACTATGCCCGCGCCCTTTACGCCGCTATCATACACGACGAATGCCTTCGTATAGTTACCGTCTTTGACCACTTCTCCTATTTTTGCAACTGCACCTACACCATAAAGAACCTTAACCGGCTGATGAAAAGTGTAAAACATTTTTTGCTCTCCCCTCGTTTTAAGTATTTTGTATTATTCAGGCCGAACTCCGGCTTGAGTCAATGTAAACGTCGACTATCCTCCCGCGGGAGGCGGGGAAAAGAGGCAGAGCTCTTCTTCATCGCCGACGCTGGCATCCATATCGGTTTGCGCCTTGCCGTGAAGGCTGTAAAACGCCACGTTGTTGATAGGAATATCCAGGATGCCGCATATATCCCTTACAGTCACACCCCCGCCGCATTCGAGGGACACTCCTGTCTCCGAGTTATAAAAACCTTTCTTTTTCTCATAGATGAATGGCAATGCTGAATAGAGCTTTACGGTTATCACTTTGTTTACCTCCTAAAAGGGGAACACACTCTTAAGTTCTTCATCCGTTAAGTCGAAAACGGCGCCTGTCACGTCGTTAGGTTCCGTGCAGAAGAAGTCAGGCAATTTGTCTTTTGAAATACCCATCGCGCGGTTATACTCCAGCTCCAACCTGATGGTTTCCACTCCGAGACCCATCATCCTGTCAACATCCCACGATTCACCCGTCAGTGCGGTAAGCATATCGGCAAGCGCCACGGCATATTTGGGGTCATCCGCCGTGCAGAAGCTTGCAAATATGCAGATGCCTATGCTGTCCATGGTGCACATGGCTACCTGAATGCCGAACGAGGCCTCGGGTGTGCCCGTTTTATCGATGGGGTTCAGATTTGCTGCGCCAAGTAGATTTCCTGAGGTGTGATCCGCGCCTTGCGGACAGGTGGCGTACGTTACGCCAGTACCTTTGAGTGAGCGGGGGTCATAGCCCGCTATGGCCTGCCCTTTTACGGTGGGAATGCGCTTTACTCCAAGGTGTTTGCCTACGCTTTCTGCTCCATTGCCTAGTATCGCACCGAACTCCGTTCCGTCGTTGACCTCCTGAAGCATCGCAATCGCCGCCTCAGCGTCTCCGAAAGAGGCCTTTCCGCCCTCCATTGCCACGCCTATACCTGCGCCAATATCCATGGTGTCAAGGCCTATATCGTCGCACATATAATCCATTTTGGCGACAATATCGGCGTCACCGATGCCACAGTTCGAACCGCAAAGGGCAAGGGTTTCATATTCGAGTCCCGAGGTCACATATTTTCCGTTCTCGTCGACATATTCGTTGGAACAATGGATAATGCAGCCGGGGTTGCAGGCGTGCCCTACTCTTCCGCCGCGTGCCGCCATTTTCTCGGCTATATATTCACCCGAGAGTTTTTTGACGCCGTCAGAATCAAATTTTGAAGATGAGTAGTTGTTGACTGGTAGCATCCCGAACATATTGACGGGATTCACAAGCACCGCGGTACCTAAGTTTGGCATACCCACACCCGAGTTGGGATTTGCGCGCACACCCTCCACAAAAACCTTATGCGCAGCTAAGAAAGCTTCTTTGTTCGCATAAGTGACCGCGCTGAAGCCGGTAGGAGGATCTATTACTATGGCTTTCAAACCTTTGGAGCCCATGACAGCACCCATGCCGCCGCGTGCGGCCGCGCGGCTGGGATAACCGTTTGTGCTGGTGACCTGTACGGAGGCCGCTTTATAGCAGCGCTCGCCCGCAACGCCTATGGAAAGGATTCCAGATTTGGGGTCAAAGCGCTTTTTAAGGAGCTCTGAAAGCTCATAGTTGTTCTTGCCTACGTATTCCAACGCGTCTATAAATTCGATACCATCCGCGTTGACCTTTAGCAGATACCATTCGCCTTTTTTAGCACAATCATCGATGATGATAGCTTTTACGCCAATACGGCAAAGTTGCTGCGAGACGATTCCACCTGCGTTGGACTCTTTGAGCGTTTGGGTAAGAGGGCTTTTCCCGCCTATGGATATTCTTCCGGTAGAGGTGCAGATCGTACCGCCCAAAAGCCCTGGGCAGATAATCAACTTGTTTTCTTTACCCAGCGCGTCAATATCCGGCTTGGTCTCATCCACCATAATGCGCGTTATAAGCGCCCTTCCTCCTAAACTGGCATAGGCCTTGGGTACAGCCTCTTTTTTGACGGTTTTATTTTCCATGTTTACTCTGAAAATAAATGCCATATTTTTTACCCCCTCATAATTAAATAGTGCAAGCCAAGCAAGAAGTATCAGTTCTTGTACAACGCATGCAACCACTTGGACTGGTAATTCTTATTCTCTTAAACACCCACTGCGTTCACCATAAGCGGTTTATTGTTTTATTCGGCGAAATCTTTCATTCCGGCGTATACCTCTCTAAGCACGTTGACCATAATAGATATGACTACAAGCAGACATGTCCAGCCGCCTATAACTGTGAGAATAGGCACTCCCAGCATGAAGCCGAAGGCTGAGGTTAAGAAGAACACGTCGGTTGCCAACATAAACAAAGCATTGAACAGCCCCATTTTAAGGAAAGGTTTTGTAAAACCTATCATGAATATACCCATCACCAAAAATACCACGCCGTCACATACAGCGGTGTTTATGGACGCTTCGGGATAGGCCAGCTTTAAGAAATTACTTATTGAGCCCAGCCACATAAACGCGCTGAAAGCCATAAGCATATTACCGAGCAATATATTGTTTTTCTTGAGCGATACCAGTCCGGCCGAAAGCTGCACGGTTGCGCCGCCCACGCCTAACGCCACCAGGATAACAAATCCCGTGGGAGAGGTCTCTAGCCCTGTGAAAATGGGGAACAGGCCGCCAAGATAGAAAGCGAGAACCATGCTTCCTGCAGGCCCCGGGCTTGCTAATTTGTTATTCATTACTTCCGCCTCTCCTTTAAAAACTTAATAAAACGCGCTTAACTTTAAATAAATTTTAATAAATTTACTATAAATATTTTTTAACCTTTTAATACACATATTTTGCGCTAATAGTATAAATTATATATATATTTTAATCAAGCCCTAAAATACATTTTGAATCATATGAAAATATTAAAGATTTTGACAATTATTCTGCCAATACCCCCATAAAACCTGTTATAAGCTTACTTTTTATCAATTTTTTTTGATAATTATAAAATTAAGTTATAAATAGAAAGAAATATCTACGGCTAATCTCTTAGTAGGGTTATTTTGTTCAAGACAAAAGCTACAGAGGCTGGGCGCCGCAAAAATGGAACCGGTTTTTGACGCTTATTTCCCCCCATACTCCTTGTTTAAGTAACTCTTTAGGATTGGTCTTATACTTACGATTATTCACAGCATGCTATCCAATGGGATTATATCAGCTATCGCCTTAAAGTAACTTCATTTATATTGCTTACTAACGAGCGACGGGGGCGCCCCGCTTTCGCGGAGCGCCCCCGTCGCGTAAGCGCGGCGCTTTTACTTTTCGGGGTAGAAGCCGCTCGGGGCTTCGCTCAGGTTGATCATTATGTTCTTCATCTGTGTGTAGTGTTCGAGGATGACTTTGTGCGTCTCGCGTCCGATGCCGCTCGCCTTGTAGCCGCCGAAGGGCGCGCCCGCCGGGATCGAGTTGTAGGTGTTGACCCACATACGTCCCGTTTCGATACCGCGGCAGACCCTCACAGCGCGGTTGATGTCGCGCGTCCACACCGCGCCTCCGAGTCCGTATCCGTTATCGTTCGCCATAGCGATGGCTTCTTCCTCCGTTTTGAACTTGATGACGACCGCGACGGGACCGAAGATTTCTTCCTGCGCGACCTTCATCTCGTTCTTTACGTCGACGAGGAGCGTCGGCGCGTAGAAGCTGCCGTTCGCGAATTCGCCCTCTGTGAGAGGATGCCCGCCGCAGGCGATCTTGGCGCCTTCCTTGAGCCCTTCGTCCACGCATTTCTGAATCTTCTTGACCTGGTTCTTGTCGATCTGGCTGCCCATCTGCGTATCTTCCTTCCACGGCATGCCGACCTTCACCCTGTTGAAGGCCTTGACTGCGTCCGTGATGAATTTGTCGTAGATGTCCTCATGGACGAATACGCGCGAGCCGGCGCAGCATACCTGCCCCTGGTTGAAGAGGATGCCGAGCTGTAGGCCGTCCATCGCCATATCCCATTTGCAGTCCGGGAAGTAGATGTTAGCGGATTTCCCGCCGAGTTCGAGCGTCGACGGGATGAGCCTTTCAGCGGCCGCCTTCGCGACGTCGCCGCCGATCTCCGTCGAACCGGTGAAAGCCAGCTTGCGGAAGCCCTTGTGTTCGAGAATGTACTGCCCCGCGCGCGAGCCCTTGCCCGTGAGGACGTTGAAGACGCCCGGCGGCAGGAGATCGCCGATGAGGCGCGCGAATTCGAGCACCGATAGCGGCGTCAGGCTGGAGGGCTTGAATACCGTGCAGCAGCCGGCCGCGAGCACCGGCGCGAGCTTCCACGCCGCCATCAGGAAGGGGAAGTTCCACGGCACGATCTGGCCGACTACGCCGATCGGTTCGCGGAAGATAAGCGACATCGTGTTGCCGTCGAGCATCGTCGCGCTTCCCTCTTCGGTGCGCACCGCTCCGGCGAAATAACGGAAGTGGTCGGATGATAAGGGGACGTCGATCGCCATCGTTTCGCGGATCGGCTTGCCGTTGTCCATCGACTCCACCATCGCGAGGTGTTCCTTGTTCGCGTCGATCACGTCGGCTATCTTTATGAGGATATCCGCCCGCTGCGCCGGGTCTACGTTTTTCCAGCTCTTCCACGCTTCCCAGGCTGCGGATACCGCAAGATCGACATCTTCGCGCGTCGCCTCCGCGCATTCCGCAAGCAGCTCGCCGTCGGCGGGACAATATGTTTTGAACGTCGCTCCGTCGGACGCCGGCCGCCATTCTCCGTTGATAAACAATCCATACTGCTTCTGCAGTTCCGCTTTCTTGCTCATCAAGATACGCCTCCTTAATGTTATTTAAGACACAAAAATATAAAACGTATCAAATCGTTTATGATACATCCCTTATTTTCTGAAATTATACCATTAACTTGGCAAAATAAATCGCCATAACGCGAGAAGACCGTGAACATTAGTAACGTAAAAGAATAAAAATCAGCGGCCTCCGCGAAAATCGCCGGGGCCGCCGTCAAACGATCGCCGCAGGGCGCTACGCCGAAAGAGATAGGAGGTTGCGGTAGTTCGGATATGGCATTATCTCGTTCGAAAGGTAGACCTCGACAGAGTCCGCGCTCCTGCGAATCTCCGCCATCAGAGGCACGGCGGAGTCCACTATCGCGTCCGCGTGCTCGCGCGTCGTCATCGCCGCCATCCTCTCGCGGAGCTTCGCGAGCTCCTGCGTCTGTTTGATGAGCTTTATCTTTGACGCCGCTAGGTGCGAGAGGATTTGCTTCCACCCATCAGTCCCCTCCGTTCCCAGCTCTTCGGCGGCAGCGCAGGAATCGCGTTCGAGTATCAGCTGCTTCGATATCGCGGGCAGTATGCCCTCCCACACCATGTCGCGAAGCACGGACATCTCTATTTCGATGTTCTTCACGAAGTTCTCCAGCTTGATCGTGTGAAACGCTTCGAGCTCCTTCTTCGTGAAGACGCCCATCTCTTCGAGCATTTTTACCGTCGAGGGCTCCATGAAGAGGTCGATGCCCTGCGGTATCGTGCGCGCCTTTACGAGGCCGCGCCCCTCCGCTTCCTTATGCCATTTCTCCGTGTAGGCGTCCCCCTCGAAGCGGATGTTGCGGCTCATCTCTGAGACTTCGCGTATCGTCTGTATCGCCGCTTCGACCGCGTCTTCCCCGTCGTCTATGCGTTTTTCGAAGAGCTTTATGAATTCATCGAGCCCGGCGGCCCACACGGAAAGCAGCGCCATGACGGGCGTCGCCATCGCCTGAGAGGCGCCCGGCGCTCGGAATTCGAATTTATTTCCGGTGAAGGCGATCGGGCTCGTGCGATTCCTGTCGCTGTCGAAGGCGACGATGTCCGGCAGCTTCGGGAGCCCGAGGTCGAGCGTGCCCTTCGCCGGCCTGACGCTGTCGTCGCCGTAGCCCTCTTCGATCGCGCGGATCATGCCGGCGACGGTCTCGCCGAGGTAGACGCTGATGATGAACGGAGGCGCCTCATGCCCGCCTAAGCGGTACATGTTGCCTGGCGTCGAAACGGAGGCCTGGAGCAGCCCGAAGTGCCTGGAAACGCCCAATATGAACGAGGAGAGGAAGGAGAGGAATATCACGTTCCTCCTGTGGTTCGTCGACGGCTTCAGCAGGTTGCGCCCCTCGCTGTCTTCGAAGGAGAAGTTTATATGCTTGCCGCTGCCGTTCATCTCCTGGAAGGGCTTTTCGTGGAAGAGCAGGCGGAGCTCGTGCTCGCGCGCCATTTTGCGCATCGTCTCCATTATTAGCTGATTCTGATCGCAGGAGAGGTTCGCTTCGGTGAATTTCGGCGCGAATTCGAACTGGCAGCGCGCCGCTTCGTTGTGGCGCGTCGCTATGTCTACGCCGAGGCGCGCTAAGTCGCGCTGCACGTCTTCCATATACGAAAGCACGCGCGCCGGTATGGCCCCAAAGTAATGGTCTTCCATTTTCTGGTCGCGGGGCGGCGGCGAGCCCACGAGGGTGCGGCCGCAGAATCTTATATCGGGGCGCTTCTGCGCGCGCGGGCGGTCGAGGAGGAAGAATTCCTGCTCGGCCCCGACCGTAGCGTGCACGTAGCGGACGCCGCGGTTGCCGAAGAGCTTCAGCATCTTCATAGCGCGGCTCTCCGCAGCCTGCATCGCGCGGAGCAGGTATGTCTTGAGGTCGAGCGGAGAGCCGTCGTAGGCTAAGAATACCGACGGGATGCAGAGCGTGCCCCCCTTTTTAGAACGGATTATGAACGCAGGGCTCGTCGGGTCCCACGCGGAGTAGCCGCGCGCCTCGAAGGTGCTGCGCGTGCCGCCGGAGGGAAAGGAGGAGGCGTCCGGCTCGCTCTGCATCAGGTCCTTGCCGCGGAAGGAGTTCAGCGGGTTGCCGTTTTCGTCGGCGGTGAGGAAGGCGGCGTGTTTCTCGGCGGTAGTCTCCGAGAGCGGGTGGAACCAATGCGCCCAGTGGTCGGCTCCTTTCGATACCGCCCAGTCCTTCATAGCGAGGGCGACGGTGTCGGCGACGCTGGAATCCAATTTCTGCCTGCCCTCTATCGCGGCGGCGAGCATTTCGTAGACGTCTTTCGGCAGGCGCTGCTTCATCTCCCTGCGGTCAAAGACGAGCGAGCCGTAAATATCTTTCATCTTAGGGTACTCTTTCGCTTCCGGCATTTCATAAATCCCCTCTTCTCGCGCGTTTTTAACAATAGGGAGGTTATACTGCTATTTAAGCGAAAAATCAAGCGGTTTTTGGCGCTTAATTTCATATAAATGCGGCATAAAAATATTTTTTTCGGAAGCTATGCCGCCTTGCCCGTCGGATATAATAAATGTGTCTTGAAAAAATAATTTTTCGCGGTGAGGGATATGTCGAGGGTATATTACAGGAAGACGGATGAGAGTTTTACGGAAGAAGAGCTTTCTGCGGCGGCGCGGCAACTGCTGGAAGCGGTCGTCGAACGCGAAGCCGTGGCGCTGGAAAAGAGAATCGCCCTGAAGGTACACTTCGGCGAGGAGGGGAACGCGACCTACGTAAAGCCGGCGTGCTTCAACGGCATTATAGACCTCCTCGTGGAGCGCGGCACCGAAGCGGCCTTCATGGACACCTCGGTGCTATACGCCGGGCCGCGGAGGAGGCGCGAAAGCCATACCAGGCTCGCACTCGCACACGGCTTCACGCGCCTGCCGGTCGTGATAGCGGACGGCGAAGCCGGCGAGCATTTCGACGAAGTCCCGATAAACGGCCGCCATTTCAAAAGCTGCAAAATCGGCGCGGAGTATCGGAAGTACGCTCAGATGATCGTCATAGCCCACTTCAAGGGGCATAGGCTCGCCGGCTTCGGCGGCGCGGTCAAGCAGTTGTCGATGGGCTGCGCCGCGAAGGGAGGCAAGCTCGCGATGCACATGGGGATAAAGCCCTACATAATAAGCTTCCTCTGCAAGCGCTGCGGGCTCTGCGCCGCGAACTGTCCGCCCCAGGCGATAAGCGCCGGCGGCAGTGTGGCGGTCGACGGCGAAAAGTGCATAGGCTGCGGCGCCTGCTTCGCGCTCTGCCCGAACAGGGCCGTGTCGATATACACGCCGAAGAGCGTCTGCTTCGCGCTGCTCAGACGCGGCGACTTTTACGAGCGCCTCGCCGAATACGCATACGCCGCTCAGCGCGGCAGGCGCAACGTCTATATAAACTTCGCGGTGAACATCACGGCGAACTGCGACTGCGTCTCGAAGAAGATGACGCCCGTGATGCGCGACATCGGGATATTCGCCGGCGCCGACGCCGTAGCGGTAGACAGCGCCTGCTGCGCCGCCGCGCAGGCCGCGGGGCACGGATTCAAAGGGACGGAGCAGCTGCGGTACGCCGAAAAGCTCGGCCTCGGAAGCACGAGCTACGAACTCGTAGGCGTTTAGCGCGGCTTTCGCGAAGCGCTTCGCGCGGAAAAAACCACCGCCCGCGGCGTATTTCCATAAAACGCCGCTCAACTTATAATAATAAAGCCGCACCGCGGCGAAAGGACAGCGGCTGCTGATGATAGAGATAAGGGATTTGAAAATACATTTCGGCGAGCAGGAGGTTTTGCGCGGCATCGACTGGTTCATAACGCCCAAGAGCCGGATAGGGCTCGTCGGAGACAACGGCGCCGGCAAGACGACCTTGCTGCGCGCGCTGACGGGGGCCGCGGATTACGAGGGGACGATCTCCATGCCGAAGGGGCACGCCGTCGGCTATCTTCCGCAGGACCTCGTGGAGATAAAAGAAATGCCGCTGATGGACTATCTGAAGGAAAGCGCGGGGCTCTCGGAGCTCTCGCGCCAGCTTGCCGACTGCGAGCGCAGTATGTCCGGAGCGGAGGCGGCGGGCGGGGGGCTCCGCGCGCTCCTCTCGCAGCACGAAAGGCTGCAGCGCAGCTTCGAGGCGAAGGGCGGTTTCGAATTCGAGATAGAGGCGAAGCGGGTGCTTCACGGCCTCGGCTTCGCGCCCGAGCGCGACGCCTCCCGCGTCACCTCCGAGTTCTCCGGAGGCTGGAAGATGCGCGTCGCGATGGCCGCGCTGCTGCTATCCCGCTCGGATATAATGCTGCTCGACGAGCCGACGAACCATCTCGACACCGAAAGTATGGAGTGGCTGGAGTCGTGGCTGCGCGACTACCAGGGCACGATAATCGCCGTCTCGCACGACAGGCGCTTTCTCGACAACGTCGTCACCTCCGTCGCGGAGCTCGCGAACGGCAGGCTGAACCTTTACTCCTGCGGCTACGAAAAATTCCTGACGGAGCGCGAGCAACGCCGCGCGCGCCTCGAAGCCGAGCGCGAACAGCAGAAGGAAAGAATAGAGGATATACAGCGCTTCGTCGAGCGCTTCCGCTACAAGGCGACGAAGGCGAGGCAGGTGCAGAGCCGTATAAAGCAGCTTGAAAAGATGGAGCTCACGGAGCTCGAAGGAGCGCCCAGGAACGTGAACTTCCGCTTCCCGGAGAGCCCGCGCAGCGGCCGCGTCGTCGTGAGCGCCCGCGGCCTCGCGAAGCGCTACGGCGGCGACACCGTCTTTTCCGATGTGGATCTGACGATAGAGCGCGGGGAGCGCGTCGCGCTCGTCGGCGTGAACGGCGCGGGAAAATCGACGCTGATGCGCCTTTTGAATCAAAGCGAAGCGCCGACGGCGGGGAGGACGGAGCTCGGCCTCAACGTAAAAAAAGCCTACTTCTCGCAGGAGAGCGCGCAGAACCTCTACTACGGCCGCAGCGTGTGGCAGGAAGTAAACGACGCCGGTTCGAAGCTGCTCGAGGGCGATAAGAGAAATCTGCTCGGAGCCTTCCTCTTCTCAGGCGACGACATATATAAGCCGGTCTCGGTGCTCTCCGGCGGGGAAAAGTCGCGTCTCGGGCTGCTGAAGATGCTGCTCTCCGAATCGAACCTGCTGATACTCGACGAGCCGACGAACCATCTGGACTACTCGACTAAGGAGCTTTTCCAGAAGGCTCTGCTGCGCTACGGCGGAACGATATTGATCGTATCGCACGACCGCGCGTTCCTCGACGACCTCGTCACGCGCGTCGTGGAAATTCGCGGCGGGCGCCTCTACGACTACCGAGGCAACTACTCGCGCTTCATCGAAAAGCGCGCCGAAAGGGAGCGCGAAGAGCAGAGCGGCGACGCGGCGAAAAAAAGCGGCGCGCCCTCCGAGAACAGGAGCAGGGAGCGGAAGCGCGCCGAGGCTGAGGAGCGCAATAGGCTCTACCGCGCGAAGAAAGAATTCGCCGAGCGCTTGGCGGAGTGCGAAAAGGAAATAGCCGAGAAGGAAGCCCTCAAAGAGGAGATAAGCGCGCGGCTCTGTTCGCCCGAGCTGCTCTCCGATTCGGCGAAGATACAGGGCCTTATGATAGAGCTGAAAGACACCGAAAACCTTCTCAAAAAGCTCTACGGCGAATGGGAAGAGCTCGGAACAAGGATCGAAGCGATAAAATAAGCCGTTTGACTAAAGAATGGGCAGATTTTATCATAATATCGTCTTAGATTTCGCAGGGGCGGTGAAATAATGATCTACGACACCATCGACAACTTTATCAAAGAGCTCCCTAAATTCCTGCCGCGCGCGGCGGAGCTCTCCGCCTTTCTTGCCGCGGCGCGGGAGAAAAGCTTCGACGAGCTGGAGGGCGCGGATTTTTCCCCGCTCGATCTGCGCTTCGGCGAATACGACACGAAGCCGGCGGAAGAGATACCCTTCGAGGCGCATAAGAGATATTGGGACCTACAGATAGTCGTAGAGGGCGAAGAGCTTATCGGCTATGCGCCGCTTGAAAGCCTCTCACCGAAGACACCCTACGACGAAGAAAACGACGTGGCGTTTTACGAAGGAGAAGGGCAGGAGTTGAAGCTGGCGCGCGGCTTGGCGATCCTGCTTGCGCCGTGGGAGGGGCACCGCCCCGGAACAAGCGCAGGAAAAACGCCGCGGCACGTCAGAAAGATAGTCGTGAAACTGCCCTGGCGGCCTTAGCTGAAGGAGCGTGGCAAGATGAACGATGAAAATTATGCGATAACCTTTTTTGATTCCCTGCATCCCTGCCTGACCGCCGAAATCCTCGCGGATGAGGGCGTGGGCGAAGCCGAGCTTTCGTCGCTCGTGCGCCGAGGGATGCTCTACTGCGAAGAGGGCGTCTACTTCCTGACGGAGGCCGGGCGCGGCGAATTCCTCCGCGCCGCCCGCGAAAGCTTCATCGACGCGCAGCCCGGCGACGCGCCGGAGGATCGCGCGCGCTCGGCGCGGGGCGCGAAATTTTTACGGCTCTTCGACGCCGCCTTCGCGCAGCGCTGGGGGATAAAAGAATATTACGCGCGCCCGGAGCTCCCGACTTTCCCCGAGCTCCCCGGCGAGAAGCCCTTCCGCGTCGAGGGGGGAAAAATCGTCTGGCCCTATATGGCTTCGCGGGAAGAGCGCGAAATGGAAGAAAAATTTCCGCTTGCCGGCATAGAGGGGCGTTATGAAAAAATGTCCGCGGCCGCGGCGGCCGGCGCCGAGTGGATGCGTGAAAACGAAAAGTCTATAGGGAAATTTTCTCCCGACATATTCTTCGTATGCCGCTACGATTACAGATATTACGAGGATTTCAAAGGGCATCCGAACGACCCGATGCGCCTTATAAACACCGACCGCTTCGCCTTCGTCTTCGACGGCGGCGGAGACGAGAATCTGCGGAAGATAGGCGAATTCCGCCGCTGGCTCTCGCTGATGCGGCGGGCCGCCCTCCCCGGCTTTTTCGACATCGACACGCAGGAGCAGGACAGCGTCTCGCAGATATTCTTCGTAACGGAGGAGGAAGGCGGCGCGGCCTGCTGCGCCGAAGCGCTGATTCCCTTCGGCGAATCCCTCACCGAAGGCGCGGAGCCCTTTGAGATATGGACGCTCTCATTCGAAGCGCTTGCGGCGGTAGAGGAGAAGCGCGAGCTCGTATGGGAGCTGCTGCCAGACATCGCCCGCCCGGTGCGCCGGATGGCGGCGGGGCGCGGCTGAGCCCGAGGATGAAGCTTTACTTGACGGGGCTATGAGCATTTCTAAAGACTCTCTGACGGGAATCTTATGCGTTATAGGGGCCGGCATGTGCTGGGGGACGACCGGCACCATACAGGCTTTCATGCCGGCCGCCGCAACGTCGCTCGTCGTCGGCTCGGCGCGAGTCGTCTTTTCCGGAGTCATCCTGCTTGCCGCAATGGCCGTTAAGACGCGCGGGAAAATCTTCTTCGGCAAATGGAGCGTCAAAGGGGTGCTGCTCGCCGCGTTCGGCCTCGCAGGCTATCAGCTCACCTTCTTCTCGGCCGTTAAAATGACCGGCGTCGCTGCCGGCACGATGGTCGCTATCGGCTCCGCGCCGCCGATCGCGGGCATCTTCGGATGGCTGCTCTTCAGGGAGCGCCTCGGTTGGCGCTGGCTCGCCGCGACCGCCGCGACGGTCGCGGGCTGCGTGATGCTGATACTCGGCGGCGGCGGCGAAATATCCGTCAGCTTCGCCGGCGTGCTGCTCGCGCTCTGCGCGGCCGTCTCCTACGCGCTCGAAGGCGTCGGCCTCCGCTACGTCAGGCGCAGTCCGTACGAAACCATAGCGATGGTAAGCGCGGCGAGCGGCCTGATGGCGCTGCCGTGGTTCCTCGCGGGAGACCTCTCCTGGATGCTGCTGCCGCGCGGCGCGCTCTGCATCATACTTCTCGTCTTCGTGAGCACGATAATCCCCTACACGCTTTTTACGATAGGCATAAGAAAAATAAAGCTCGGCACGGGCTATACGCTTGCGCTTTCGGAGCCGCTCACCGCGTGGTTCCTCTCGACGGCGCTGCTCGGCGAGCGCCTTTCGGCGGTCGGCGTAGCCGGAGTGGGCGCGCTATTCGCCGGAATCCTGCTGCTCGCGCTTGATAAAAAAGCGGCTTAAATGGCAAAACGTATAAGTAAATTTACATTTAAAGCAAATTTTACGCGTTTAAATTAAAATCAAAGTGTAGATAAACATTATAAAACACGGCATTTGCTTCTACAAGCTTGACTTCCCGCCGCTTGCCGTTATCATATTTTATGCGTTAAGAGTGCCCGCGAAAAGCGGCGCCGTGAATCGTTTAATGTGAACTTCACAGGCGCGCGCGTTTCGCGTTTTCATACTCGTAAGGAGGCAAATATGCGAAAAATAATGAAAAAGCGGCTCTTCCATCTGCCGCGAATCGCAGCGCTGCTTCTGCTCGCATGTTCGGTAATACTCTTCGGGAACGCCGAATGCAAAAGCGAAGAGGCGGCGTCGAAAACACATAACACCCTCTCTGATGGCACGGTAATCTCCACAGTCAGCGACAGCGCGTCGACGGAAAACGCGGCGGAGGAAAGCAGGACGGCCGTTATATTGGGGCGCCCGGAAGAGGAAGATACGCGGCAGGAAGCGCCGGCTCCCGTCTATCACGATTCCGTCTACAATGCGCTGAAGAGGCAGGGACTTTCAAAGGAACACATCGAACTGTGGTGCGACGAGCACCCGGTCAGCACGCTCAACAAGCTTGAGACGCTCGAACCCGCGATGCAGAAAAAAGTTGCGAACGCCGCGTCCTATATAAGGAAGGTAAATCCGAAGATCTCCGCCAAAACCGCGTGGCGCGAGGCGATGGCTCTCGTCTACTACAGCGTGAAGTACGGCATCCCCTCCGACCTCGTCATCAGCGTCGCGAAGGCGGAGAGCCGCTTCAACCCAGGAGCGCAGAGCAAATCCGGCGCGCTCGGCGTCATGCAGGTTATGTGGAAGGTGCATAACGCGATGCTGCGCAACAGGGGCATCGCGGCCACGCGCGAGCACATGTTCGACCCGGAGCGCGGCGTAGAAGCGGGAGTCCTGATACTCTCGCGCTACGTCAAGGTCTACGGGACGCTGCAGAAGGCGCTCAACCGCTATTACGGCGGGATCGCGCAAAGCTATCTGAAAAAGGTCAGCAACAACATGGCCCACCTGCAAAAGCACACCGCAAACACAGGCTACTAACTCAAAAAATCAAAATTCGCTCTGAACGCAAAAGGGGAAGGCGCGCGCCTTCCCCTTAGGTATGCCGCAAGCCATATTTCATCTTTCTATAGTCATTCAATTTGTATGCGATAACGTAGGACAGAAATGAGCGCCTTGTTTATTTTTTATGTTTTTGTCACGCGGATTTGCTCAAGAGCAACGCCCTTCGCCCTTTTTCTTTTTTCGTGAGCGGCGTCAGCCGCGAACAAATCCGTGTGATCTACTTCGTCAATTATACAAGGAGCGTCCGTCAAGTATGTATTTCACAGCGCGTTCTCCGAGGCCTTTAGAATATATTGTCATGGCTATCGGATACGCCTTATAGTTACTCTTGTATAGTTGATGTAGTACTACCTCCCATGAGACAGGATAGATGATTTAAATATCCGTCACCGAAAAAGCCCATAATTGAGGTAAAACACAACTAGAAAATCTGTAATCATCAGGAGAAAACCGGGATAAGGAAGCCAGAGGCTACAGAAAAACCACAGTATAGATTCGTTTCAAAAAAACATAGGGACGGCGATACTCGTAAAATAATCTCAAGCCACAAGAGCTCAACGCAGTAATCGTAGGCTCCTGGTCCGTGAAACAACATGAAAAAGCTCAAGCGGAGAAACGTCATAGAGCTGATAATAGGACACGTGAAAAGCGATTACGGAATTGACGTAATTACCCGAGAGACAGAAGGGGGGCTGAGATAACCCCTCTGATGGTAAGCCGCGCATGTAACCTGAAAAAATACTGAACCACCTCAGAGAAGTTATTCAAAATTGCTAAGGGCAGAAATCCCGATGTTTTATGTTTTCGCCGTCGGGATTCTGGTTTGGAGTTCGACATTTTAGAAAAAAACTGAGTTTTTCAGCGACGACTAAGTATAATGCCGCTTGATAGTTGAAAGGTTTCACTGTATGATGTTTGCCGGATAGGGGGTGCAAAAAATGGCGCAGGATGGTATGTTCACCATCAGCGAGTTTGCCGAGCTGTCAGGCATCACCCGCTCTAATCTTTTGTACTATGACGCGATAGGCATTCTTAAACCCGCCTATCGTGCTGGGAACAACTACAGGCTCTACAGCTCCAGACAACTCGAGCTGATCAACGCGATACTCTCGCTCCGAAGCATGGGACTGTCGCTGGACGCCGTTAGGGAACACATTCCGAACCGTACGCCGGAAAACACTCTTGATCTTTTTGAGACACAGATAAAAGCCTTGTCTGCAAAAATCGACGATCTCCTTCAGTTAAGAGAGTCTATAGAAAAACGCGCTGAAACCATCCGCCTTCACAAAGACATAAAAGCTCCGCTTTTTACTATCGAGGTCCGCAGCACCGAGACGATTTTTATCGGACGGCTGTGCGCCTCTGCTCCAAATCTGGACGTCGCCTATTTCCATTCTTTTTTGAAGCAATGCAGGGAGGTGGGCATAAGCCATGCGACTCAGATTGGGCAGATCGTGTTTATGGAGTCGGCGCTGGCCGGCAGCTGGGATGCTGCCGGCTGCATGTACGCGAAAACCAACAAAGGCTCGGACAATATCGAAGAAGGTATGTTCGCCGTATTATTTGAGCTTAGTCAGGACTATTTTGACGACAATCACGCGTACTACGAGAAGTTTATGCGGCATGTAAGCAAAAATAGTCTGGAACTTCGAGGTAATATCTATATTGAGTACCCGCTCGACGAAATGTCAGAGAACGACCCAAAAAAGCATTTAGTGAAAATTTTCTCTCCCGTCCGTCAGAGATAAGCGATTTTTCCGCTTGAGTATAAAGCTGCCTTACGCTTTATCGTATCCGTTGCGGCAGTATGGATTGCGGACTTGGACGTTAAGGGAGCAGAGTATAATGGATTCGAATGATGGGCGGAACAACGCAAGAAGAAAGAAACATTCCTATCTTAGAGCGGTAGCAGCGCTCCTGTTATTTGGATGTGCAACTCTTCTGTTTCATTTTTTTCACGCCGCAAAAGCGCCGGACAAAGAAACTTCGATCCCCGAAGCGGAACTTCCCCCGACTGTCGTAATCAGGACAGTGAGCATGGACTATATCTGCAGTGAACAGCGCTACGTGGGCAGGGTTGAAGCAGTACAGACAGTGGACGTCAGGCCTCGGCTGTCAGGAGAGATAACCGGAGTGCATTTTGCAGAGGGCTCAACAGTCAGGGAGGGAGACCTGCTTTTCACGCTGGACCCGATACAGTATGAGGCGGCGGTTCAGCTAAGGAGGGGCGAACTCGCAAAGGCAGAGGCCAACTGCCGTCAGGCGGCCAGATATTACGCGCGTATAAAAGGAGCGGACTCCCGGGGCGTCTCCCAGGCGGAGCGGGACCAGGCTGAAGGTGCGGCGCTCCAGAGCAGCGCGGACGTAGAGAGCGCAAGAGCTTCCTTGCGCATTGCTCAAATCGATTTACGGCATACAAAAATTACTGCTCCAATAACAGGGAAAATCGGGGAGGTCAGGTTCACAAAGGGCAACTATATTACTCCGCAGGATGCCGTTCTCGCAAACATCACGCAGACAGACCCGGTTCGCATCTCTTTTACTCTGCCGGACCAGGAATATATTAAACGGCAGAAGAGCATAGGCGCTAAAAATCAGACGTATACTGCCGCGATACTGCTTGCAGACGGGAGCCGCTATCCTTATCCGGCTAAATGGGACTTTGAGAGCAACAGGATGGATCCAAGGACTGGGACGATACTCACGCATCTGAAGGTTAAAAATACCGACTCGCTCCTTGTTCCCGGAGGCATGGTGAGTGTCGTGCTCAAGCCGCTTGCCGCAGAAAAAACGGTAATAGTGCCGAACACAGCCGTAATTACTGATGAAAAGGGCGATTTTGTCTACGTAATCAGCGATGACAATATTGCAAAACAGCGTTACGTCAGGCTTGGCGAGCATACCGATACCTCCGTTGCGGTCATTGCCGGGTTGAAGAAGGGCGAGATGGTTATAGTGGAGGGGACTCAGTCCGTGTATCCTGGCGGGAAGATCGAGCCTCTTCCGGCTGACAACGGCGACGAAGGAAAGAATTAGGCTATGCTGTCTAAATTCTTAATCGAGCATCCGAGGCTTGCCACAGTCATATCTGTCATTATGATGATCGCAGGCGTCATTTCCGCAAAAAACCTCGCAGTTGCACAATATCCGAACATCGCCCCTCCTGAGATATACGTCATGGCCACGTACCCTGGTGCGGATGCCGAGACGATCGCAGCAACGGTCGGCGTTCCACTGGAGAAGGCGATAAACGGCGTCGACGGTATGACAAACATGACCTCTTCTTCAAACAACACAGGCTCTTATTCCCTTACCATCTCCTTCGAAACAGGCGCGAATCCCGATATGGCCCTCATCAAGGTGCAGAATCGAGTACAGCAGGCCGCCTCGCAGCTTCCGCAGGAAGTCTCAGCAAATGGCATAACTTCCGAAATCAGTTTTTCCGGTTCACTTGGTTACTTTGCACTAATATCCCCAAAAAGGACGAGGGATGAGTTGTTTTTGAACGAATATGCCATAAGCGACGTAGCCAACAGGTTGAAACGCGTACCTGGAATCGGAAAGATAGAAGTATACGGCTCTACATACAGTGTCCGTGTCTGGCTGAACCCCGAGCGTCTTGCTTCTATGGGGCTCAGCGCCTCTGACGTGGCTAACGCCATCTCCAGCCAGAACAAACAGGCTTCCGTAGGGGCGATTGGCGGCGCACCAAGTGCGAAAAACAGTTCTCTGGTATATTCGCTTGCGGCCAAGGGCCGTCTGCGCAGCGTAAAGGAATTTGAGGATGTCATTGTAAGAACCACGCAGGACGGCGGGCGAGTTAAGCTCAGGGACGTCGCGAGGGTCGAGCTCGGTTCTGAAGCCTACAACAACATCAGCACTGTTGGCAGCGCTCCGGCTGCAATAATCTCCTTATCTCAGGCAGCCGGCTCAAACGCGCTGGACGTCATGCGCGAGGCAAAAAAGGCCATAAAGGAGATGGAACCGTCCCTTCCGGAAGACACAGCGTTTGTAACGGTGTACGACTCGACCGAAATGGTTGTGGAGACGATCCGTGAAATAATGATGACCCTGATTCTGACCTTCGTGCTCGTGGCCTCTGTCTGTTATATTTTCCTGCAAAACTGGAAGGTCACCCTGATTCCAGTCGTTGCTATTCCGGTCTCGATTCTTGCGACCTTTACTGGGCTTCTGGCGTTTGGATACAGCATCAACACGCTCACGCTTTTCGCGCTCATTCTTGTTATAGGAACAGTTGTGGACGACGCTATCATCGTGGTGGAAAGAGTCATGTTCATCATGGAACGGGACGGCAAAAACTCTTTCGCTGCCACGTATCAGGCCATGAAGGACGTAACAGGCCCCATGACCGCGACCACGCTGGTCTTTCTTGCTATGTTCGCGCCGGTCATGTTTATGAAAGGAATGACCGGAGAGATATATCGCCAGTTCGCGCTCACTATCTCCTTTGCCGTGGTGTTTTCTCTCGCCGTCGCATTGACGTTGAGCCCCGTAATGTGCGCCTACATCCTGAGCAAAGAACAGCCTGAGCCCGGAGAACTGTTGAAACGTTTTTCAAAGCTACTCGACTCGTCCAGGGAGATATATGTCAAAGTTTCAGCGGCTATCGCTGGCAGGACTTCAGCTACGCTTTTTCTGCTCGCCGCAGTTGCCGCAGCGTGTTGCGTGATCGCGTCGGTCATCCCCTCGTCCTTTATCCCGGACGAGGATCAGGGAATGATAGAGGTCTCTGTAAAGCTGCCTGAAAACACGGCGATAAACCGGACTAAAACCGTAGTGTGCAAACTGGCGGACATGGTCAGAACGATTCCAGGCGTTAGAGAGACCATGAACATAGCCGGATTTGACACAATGGAAGGCGATGGAGAGAATCTTGCATCGCTCAGCGTCATACTTGACCACTGGTCAAAGAGGAAGGGCAGGGACAGAAGCGTCGATGCCGTAGCAGAAAGGATAAACGAGTTGGCGTCGAAGGTTCCATGGGCTCAGGTGAACACTTTTGTCTCTTCTGCCGTTTCCGGCGTTGGCAAGGCCGGCGGAATCAGCTTTTATCTGCAGGCGGCAGACGATACAGACATGAAGAAATTAACGCCGGTTGTCAGCGAGTTTATAAAAAAGCTGAACGCCTCGCCTGAGATCGACTCCGCGTTCACCACCTACAGTGCAAATACGCCCCACCTGTTTCTCGACATCGACAGAGAAAAAGCGGAAATGCTTGGTGTGCCTGTGGGGAACGTGTTCAACACGCTTCAGTCTTACTTTGGCGGATCATACGTCAACGACGTGAACATAGGCGCCCAGTCAAGCAAGGTTATTTTGCAGTCGGAATGGAGATTTCGCAGCAAAATGGATGATGTAGGGCAGGTCAACGTCGCAGCCGGAGACACAGAGGTCCCTCTAAAGAGCTTTACAACGCTGAAAAAAGTGCTCATGCCCAGAGTCGTTGATCGATACAATCTTTACCCAGGCGCCTATATCAACGCTTCAGTTGTACACGGGTATTCTACGGGGCAGGCCATGGAGAGGGCGATGAAAACGGTGAAGGAACTTCCTCCCGGCTACAAGCTCGAATGGTCGGGCATGACATATCAGGAGCAAAAGGCCGGCGGGCAGATAGCCAGAGTCTTCTGCATCGCTCTCTTGTTCGGATATCTGTTCCTCGTTGCACAGTACGAAAGCTGGGCCGTACCGCTCGCGGTGATGCTCTCGCTCCCCGTCGCTTTTTTGGGGGCACTGTCCGGCATAATGCTGATGCATACTTCCATGAGCATATACTCTCAACTTGGCATTCTGGTGCTGGCGGGACTCGCAGCGAAAAACGCCATACTGATAATTGAGTTCGCGCAGGAGCAACATGAAGTTCACGGAGTCCCCATTCTGGAGTCGGCTGAGAATGCGGCGCATGAACGTTATCGTGCGGTTCTCATGACGGCCTTCACCTGCGTCTTCGGAGTCCTTCCGATGTTGTTCGCATCAGGCGCAGGAGCAATAAGCCGGATCCACGTTGGGACGACAATGTGTTTCGGCATGGCGATATCGACTGTCTTCGGCATTTTCATCATCCCAGGTTTGTATGTTGTGCTTCAGGGCGTCAGGGAAAAAATCAAGAACTACACCGGCCTAAAATTCGACAACCCAGACTGGCAGGAGAATCATGATAAGGTCTGATCAAAGCAGAAACGAGGAGGAAAAGGCCATGAATATTCGTTTTGAAACCGTTGATAAGAGTGAATTCGACGCATTTAGGCGCGATGTAATGGATATTTTTGCCATAGCCGCAACAGAAGAGTTTGGAGACGCTACCGGCGAAGATATTATTTCGGAAGAGGATATAAACAAGTCGTTATTTTCGCCTAACGCCGATGTCTATCACATTTATCTTGACGAAATCAAAATAGGCGGCGTCTCTGTCAGTATAGACCCCGCTACGCAACGGAACTCGCTTGATCTGTTTTATATTTATCCATCCTACCATAACAGAGGATACGGACAGCTTATTTGGAAGTCGATAGAAGAAAAATATCCGCAGACCAGGGTATGGGAGCTGATAACTCCATATTTTGAAAAAAGGAACATCAACTTTTATGTTAATAAATGTGGATTCCATATAACAGAATTTTTCAATAAACATCATAAAGATACGAGATCAGATGTTTTAGATACTGAATTCAGGGAAGAGTATTTCAGGCTTGAAAAAACAATGATCGATAACACCAGATAGTGTCTACACTAATCAAGTGTGGATGGCAGCACAAATGGTAATGCGGCGCACATGAACGACGGTAATGTAAAAAGCTTTTATATGTTATTTTCCGGATAGCAATTATGGACGAAGGTTGTGTTATAGCAGATCAAAAAACTTATAATAGAGCAGTTTTTCCTTTGTGCCGATACCGCTATAGATTTTTCTCTGTGCCTCCGATGCGCTAATAGAATTCATATTTGTTAAAGCTGTGAAAATACCTGTATAATTGTCTTTGAATCTGAATTGCGGTGGAGGCTTGGTATGTCGAAACGAAATGTTTACTTCTTTTTTAAAGGGATGCGCGACGCGATACCCATACTGCTTGGATATCTGGCGGTCGGCTTCACTCTCGGCATCGGCGCGAAAAACGCCGGGCTCACTCCGATCCAGGCCTTCGTCAGCTCTCTGACGCAGAACGCATCGGCGGGGCAGTTCGCGGGCTACACTCTGATAGCGGCAGGCGCCGGCTATCTGGAGCTCGCCGTCATGATAATGGTCGCGAACGCGCGCTATCTGTTGATGTCCTGCGCGATCAGCCAAAGGATAGCGCCGGACACCCCGCTCTATCACCGCATGCTGATGGCCTTCGACCTCACCGACGAGATATTCGGCCTCTCGGTGCTGCAGCCGGAGCGCCTCAATCCCTTCTACGTCTACGGAATGTTCGCTTCGGCTATGCCGGGCTGGGCGTTCGGCACATTCTTCGGCGTGATCGCCGGCAACGCTCTTCCACAGAGGGCGGTCACCGCCCTCAGCGCGGGGCTCTTCGGCATGTTCATAGCGATAATAATCCCGCCGGCCCGCAAAAATCCGGTCGTCGCCCTTCTGATAGCCCTTTCGATGGGCGCGAGCTTCGCCCTCTCGCGCTTCAACGCGCTCGGCCTCTCGACCGGCACGCGCACGATAGCGCTTACAGTCGTGATATCCACAGCGGCGGCGTTCATCTTCCCGCTGAAGGAGGAGGGCCCCGATGGCGCGTAATATCTACATTTATCTGCTGATAATGGCGGGCGTGACCTATGCGATCCGCGTGCTGCCGCTGACCGTCATACGCCGCGAGATAAAGAACAGGCGCATTCGCGCGTTCCTATATTACGTTCCCTATGTGACGCTCGCGGTCATGACCTTCCCTGCGATAATCGACGCTACGGGAAGCGCCGTCACGGCGATTTCGGCGCTCGCCGCCGCGACGGCGCTCGCCTGGTTCGGCGGCAGCCTGCTGCAAGTATCGCTGCTAGCCTGCGCAGTCGTCTTTCTTCTGGATCTGATGATCCGTTAGTTAGCTTCCGGCACGGCGCTGAGGCGACTGCGGACACCCTTTCCCATATCGTACATCCGCTTTGCGAACGGAAAATCCTACGTTATCTCGTTGGAAATGTGCATATGCCCATTGACATAATGTGCATATGCACGTATAATTATCACACCAGGAAGGGGTGCGAGCGATGCCGGCAAACACAAAATGCCGTCGAGTGTGCATGAGGCCGCCCTTCGAGCGTTTCGCGCCGGAAGGCGCCGCTGAGAGCGTACGGATATCTCTTGAAGAGCTCGAGGCTCTGCGCCTCTGCGATCTCGAAGGGCTCGACCAGGAGCTCGCGGCGCGCCGCATGGAGGTTTCCCGCGGCACGCTGCAGCGGATAATCTATTCGGCGCACGCGAAGGTCGCGGAGGCTTTGTGTCGCGGCAAGTGCATCGAGATAGGCGGCGGGAATTTCGAGTTCGCCGCCGGCTGGTGCGGCGGAAGGCCTCGCTGCGCGCTGTGCCCCTTTTGGAGCGAAAGCGAGCGGGTGCTCGCGGAAAGGATGAAGAATATCGTGAAAGATGGACGGATAGCGGTAACGGAGGAGAACGGAGAGGTGTTCCAGCATTTCGGACACACGAGGTATTTTGCCCTTTATGAGATCAAGGACGGGGCCGTCGCGAAGAAGAGCACGCTAGACGCGGAGGGCAGCGGGCACTCGGCGCTCGGCGGCTTCCTGCGCGACAACGGCGTAGATCTGCTGATATGCGGAGGCATCGGCTCAGGCGCGAGGAATTTCTTAGCGGATCAGCACATCGAGCTTATCGCGGGGATCAGCGGCCCGACCGACGAGGCGGTCAAAAAATTCCTCGCCGGCGATCTGCACGACGACCCGGCGGGAAGCTGCGACCATCACAGCCACGACGCACCTGCCGGCGAATGCCGCGGCTGTGGTCAAGAAAGACACAGACACGGCTGCAATTGATTCAGCGAAGGTCGAGATAAAGAAGCGGAAGGCGCCCGGCGCTTCCGCTTCTTTGCTGTGAATCTTAGGTGTACGATACAAAAGGCCGGCGGCGCGCAAATTTTCGCGCGTCCGCCGGCTTCGCCGTTTCTACGATTCGCTCTGCATCGCGACGAGATGTTCCGCCCGGTACCTCTGGCGCAGCTTCGGCTTTTCGATCTTGCCCGTCGGGTTGCGCGGAATCTCCGCGAAGATTATTTTGCGCGGACGCTTGTAGCGCGGCAGGTCGAGGCAGAATCTGGCGATCTCCTCCTCGGTGCAGGAGAAGCCCTCTTTTATCTCGACGATCGCGGCCGCTATTTCGCCGAGGCGCGAGTCCGGCAGGCCGATCACGGCGGCGTCCTTGACGCTCGGATGTGCGCGCAGGAAGTCCTCTATCTGGACGGGGTAGAGGTTTTCGCCGCCGCTGATTATAACGTCCTTCTTGCGGTCGACGAGGTAGATGAAGCCTTCCTCGTCCTGGCGCGCCATGTCTCCCGTCGAGAGCCAGCCGTCGTGCAGCACCTCCGCCGTCGCCTTCGGGTCTTTATAGTAGCAGGTCATCACGCCCGGCCCCTTGACCGCGAGCTCGCCGACGCCGCCGTCCGTTATCGCCTTTCCGTTATCGTCGATTATCTTTGTCTTCCAGCCGTAGCCGGGCACCCCTATAGCTCCCACCTTGTCGATGTTGCCGGTGCCCAAGTGTACGCAGCCCGGCCCCGTCGATTCCGAGAGGCCGTAGTTCGTGTCGTATCTGTGCTTCGGAAAGACCCTGCGCCACCTCGCGATGAGGCTCGGCGGCACCGGCTGCGCGCCGATGTGCATCAGCCTCCACTGTGAAAGCTCGTAGTCGTCGAGGTTTATCTTGCCGGCGTCGATCGCGTCGAGGATGTCCTGCGCCCACGGTACGAGCAGCCAGACGATCGTGCATTTTTCCTTAGAAACGCTTTCGATTATCGTTTTCGGATCTGTCCCCTTGAGCAATACTCCTCTGCTGCCGGAGATGAGGCTGCCGAACCAGTGCATCTTCGCTCCTGTGTGATAGAGCGGCGGGATGCAGAGGAAGATGTCGCCGCGGCCCTGCCCGTGATGTACCTGCTCCGTCTTGGCCGCGTGCATCAGGCTTTCGTGGTTGTGCAGGATAGCTTTAGGGAAGCCGGTCGTGCCCGAGGAAAAGTATATAGCGGCGTCGTCTTCGTCGGAAAGGATTATGCGCGGCGGGCAGCTCGAAAGGTTCGAACTGAGGTGCATATAGTTTTCCGCGAAGCGCGGGCAGCCGTCGCCGGTGAAGAAGCGCAGCTTCACGCGCGGGATCGAGTCGCATATGTCCTCGACGCGTCCGATAAATTCAGGGCCGAAGAAGAGCGCGTCGACATCGGCGAGCTCGAGGCAGTATTTTATCTCGGCGGCGGTGTAGCGGAAGTTTAGCGGCACGGCGAGCGCACCGGTCTTGAGGATGCCGAAGTAGAGCGGCAGCCACTCAAGGTTGTTCATCATCAGGATGGCGACCTTGTCGCCCTTTTTTATCCCGCGGGAAAGCAGCAGATTGGCGCAGCGGTTCGCCTTTTCGTCGAATGCGCCCCACGTTATCTCCCTGCGGTAGCTCTCGGTCGGGCTCGACTCGATGAGCTCGTACTCCTTCCACGTCACGCGGCGTATTTCTTTGACCTCGGGGTTGATCTCGACCAGCGCGGTCTCGTTGCAGAATTCTCTCGCGTTTCTTTCCAGCAGATCAGTTATAGGCATTTTTCTTTCCTCCCGTTTTTGCCTGTTTGGAGGGGAAGATATAAAAAAATCCCGCCCTCCTGCATTCAGAGGACGGGAAAACTTTTACCCGTGGTACCACCTCAGTTTGGCGCTCCCTCGCGGGACGCGCCCTCGTCGGGTACGGGCGCCGAAGGCCGATACCCTGTCCGCTGTAACGGGCGCGCCCGTCGCCGCCTACTCGAAAAATTCTTTCGGGGCGCTGCTCTTGAAATGTATTTCGGCCCGTCCGTCTGCCGCCTCGCACCGTCCGGCGGCTCTCTGCAAGGACTGTTCTCGGGCTTACTTCTTTTCAGTCGTCGCATTTGCCTTTATTCCACGGTTGATATTTTTGCTCAGAGGCCGGCTTATGTCAAGCCCCCAAAAGAAAACCCGACTTCCCAGGTAAAAAAGAGCGGCCGCAGTACGGTGGGACGTCCGAAGTCTCTAAGAGTGTTTTACACACCCCTTTGCGCTTGAACTTGACCTCCTTCTTTTCTTCCTGGGGATTTGGTGGATTTGGGGCGCCTTGACGCCCTTGACAATCGAAAGATACGCCGATAGAATGTGAGCAATGAATCTGTGAAGGGGGCTTTGCGCGATGATCAACTCATATCCGCTGTGCGTAATGATGATGTGCGCAAAAAGCAGAGCCCCTGGGGAACAGTAGACGGAAATTTCGCAACTGTACCGGCGGGCTCTGCTTTTTAGCAGGGCCCGTTTTTTATATTTTTTAAGGAGGAAATCGCCGTGAAGGATAATAAAAATTACGGTTTCATGACAAAGGCTCTGCATGCGGGCTGGGAGCGCGACCCGGCGACGGGCTCGTCCGGGCTGCCGATCTACGCCACGTCGGCCTATCAGTTCAAGGACAGCGCGCAGGCCGCGAGCCTTTTTAAGCTCGAAGAGGAGGGCTATATCTACTCGCGCCTGGCCAACCCGACCGTCAAAGCGTTCGAGGACGGGCTGAACGCGCTCGAAGGCGGCTGCGGCGCCATCGCGCTCTCCTCCGGGCAGGCCGCCTTGGCGCACCTTGTCGCGGCGCTCTGCTCCTCCGGCTCGAACCTCGTCGTCTCGCGCAAGGTCTACGGCGGCACGGTGACGCTGCTACAAAACGTCTTCTCGCGCTTCGGGATAGAGACGAAGTTCGTCGACAGCGACCATCCCTGTCAGGTCGAAGAGGCGATAGACGACGACACACGCGGGGTGATCACGGAGACCATCGGCAACCCGATGATGAACGTCGCGCCTCTCGAAGCTCTCGCGCGCGCCGCGCACCGCCGCGGTGTCCCTCTGATAATCGACAACACCTTCGCGACACCGGCGCTCTGCCGCCCGATCGAATGGGGGGCGGACGCGGTGGTCTATTCGACGACCAAATACGTCTCCGGCAACGGGAACCTGATAGGCGGCGCCATCGTCGACGGCGGCGGCTTCGACTGGCGCGCATACCCGGAAAAATTCCCCGGCCTCGCGCTCCCCGACCCGTCGTACCACGACATAGTATTCGCCGAGAGATACGGGAGATCGGCGCTCGCGGCCAAGCTGCACTGCTCCGTGCTGCGCGACATGGGCGGCTGTCCGTCAGCCTTCGACGCCTACCTTCTCCACCTTTCGCTTTCGACCCTTGCCCTGAGGATGGCGCGCCACAGCGAAAACGGCCTCGCCGTCGCTAAATTCCTTGAAAAACATCCGCAGGTCGAATGGGTGCGCTACCCAGGCCTTGAAAGCCATCCGCAGAACGACATGGCGAAGGTCTACCTGAAAGACGGCTGCGGCGGAATGATGGCCTTCGGCGTGAAGGGCGGGATCGAAGCCGGGCGCAAGCTGGTAGACTCTCTTTCGCTGATAGGGCACATGGCGAACCTCGGCCAGACGCGCACGCTGATAATCCACCCAGCGAGTACGACGCACAGCCAGCTCACAAGCGGGCAGCGCGCGGAGGCGGGGCTCTCCGACGGGCTGCTGCGCCTTTCCGTCGGGCTGGAGGATGCGGCGGACATCATCACGGACCTTGAAAAGGGCCTCGACGCGGCCGGAAAATAAAAAACGACATGAAAGAAGAGCTATCTTCCGTGGAATTGGAGAATGTGACTCTGCCCTCCGGCGCTCGCTTCGACAGCCTCACGCAGGCTTACGCGAAGTACGGCGAAATGTCCAGCGACGGCGGCAATGTGATTCTCGTCTGCCACGCGCTGACGGGCAGCCAAAGGCTTACGGGCGAAAAGCGCGCCGGCGAGCCCGACCCGTGGTGGGGCCCCATCGTGGGGGACGGGCGCGCGCTCGACACGCGCGAATACTGCGTGATCTGCTTCAACAACCTCGGAAGCCCCTACGGGAGCACCTCCCCGCTCTCGATAAACCCCGCCGACGGCCGCCGCTGGGCGATGAGATTCCCGATCCTCTCGCCGCGCGACGCCGCGTTCGCTCAGCGGGCCGCGCTCGACGCGATGGGCGTAAAAGAAATTTACGCCGTCGCCGGCGGCTCTCTCGGCGGAATGATAGCCCTCGAGCACGCGGCGTCGTTCCCCGACAAGACCCCGCGCTGCGCGCTCATCGCCGCGCCGGACCGCCTCTACCCGCAGGCCATCGCCTTCAACGCGGTGCAGCGGCAGAGCATCATGGGCGACCCCGAATGGAAAAACGGCGACTACGAAGGCGCGGGCCCGGCCAACGGGCTCGCCGCGGCGAGGATGCTCGCGATGATAACCTACCGCAGCGAGCAGTCCTTCACGAACCGCTATATGCGTGAAATGGCGCGCGGTACGACGAGCGACTGGAGCGGCGAATTCCAGGTCGAAAGCTATCTGCATCATCACGGGGAGGCGATAGTGAAGCGCTTCGACGCCAACTGCTACCTATATTTGACGAGGATGATGGACCTGCACGACATAGGGGCCGGGCGGGGCGGGCTGGACGCGGCGTGGAAGAGTTACGCTGGACGCAGGCTTTTGGGGCTCGGCGTGTCGAGCGACATGCTCTTCCCGAACTGGCAGGTCGAGGAGGCCGTCAGAGCCGCCGCCAAAAACGGCGTCCGCGCCTATTACGAAGAGATAGAGAGCGAAAACGGGCACGACTCCTTCCTGATAGACTTCGACCAGGTGGACGACTACCTGCGCTCCTTCCTGCGGTGACCGCCGCGGCTTTTCAGCGGAAATAAAACCGGCTGACGAAAAAAGGCCCGCGCGCGGGCTTTCGCTCATCTCATCTGCCGAGGAGCTCTCTTAGAAAATCAGCGAGCAGCCTCTTCTGCCGCCCGCTCAGTCAGTATATATTCTGTGCTTTCAACCTCTTTATATCTTTCCGCCTCAGCAGACAGGAGTTATATTTACTTTTGCTCCATTTATTTCTTTTTAGTTTTATTCTGCTTTACCGTTTCCAGCTCGTCCAGCTCTTCGATGCCGATTTTCCTGTAGCCTTTGGGCTCGGCGAAGAGATTGGGGTCCTGCGGCGCGAATTTTATTTTTTTATATTCGTAGGCGTATTCGCCGTTCAGCGACTGCATTTTTACCGGAATCGGGAAGCCGTTCCTGCGCCACTCGTAGTACTGGTCCTGCGTTTCACCGTTATTGTATTTCACCGTCACGAGATATTTTCTCAGGCGGAAAGTGTCGACTATTTCGTAGCCTAAGTCTTCGCGCGAGAGGTCTCCAGTGTCCTTCGGATCGCCGTTCGTCGCGTCGCCCGGCAGAGCGCCGAAGAATTCTTCTTCCACGTAGACCTTTTTCTTAGGGAAGACGAGCCACATCACCTTTTTGTCGGCGCGCGTGACTTCTATCTCGCCGGAGCCGTCAAGCTCGAAGCGCGACTTTTCCGCCGTCATGTAAATTTTTCCTTTGCGCGTCGTCTCCCCCTCTTTTTCGACGAACTCCGCGCTGAAGTCGAGCGCGAAGGAGGCGGAGGCGAGGGCCGTGGCGATAAGCAGCGCAGCGCAGAGCGTTGCGCGGATGGTTTTATTTTTCATCGATGCACCTCGTTCTTTTTTTTTTCGACGCCCCCCTTACCGCGGACGCCGTATGATATTATATATTCGCCTGCGGCATCGCGCACGGTTATTCTGTGAAACGCCGGTGATGTTTTTGCTTTACGGGATATTTTTGAGCGTTGTGACCTGTTTCTGCTGGGGAAGCACCTCGTTCCTGATGAGAGGCATAAGGAAGCTCGACGCAGCCGAGATGTCCCTTACGCGCGCCTGCGGCGGCCTTTTGTGCGGGGCTCTTCTGCTTTTCGCGAAGAACGCGCAGCTGACGCCGGTGACGAGGTTCGAGTTTTTTATTTTTCTCGCGCTTGTGATATGCAACAACATTCTCGGAGACGTCTTTCTCTTCTTTTCGATCCGCCTGCTCGGCGTGGCGCGCGGTTCGGCGATTTCCAGCACCTATCCGATATGCGTCGCGATAGTCTCGTATTTGATTTACGACGCGCCGCTGACGCCGGCTATAGCGGGCGGCACTCTCTCGGTCGTGGCCGGCGTGGCTCTGCTCTGCCGCAAGGGGAAGGAGGAGCGCCCGCTATCCTTCCGGGGGCTTGCGTCGGCGGCCGCGGCGAGCGTCTTCTGGGCCGCCGGGCTTCTGCTGAATAAGGAGCTTCTCGTCTGCGGGCTCAACCCCGCGACGATCGTTCTGGGGCGCGGCGTCGCGTTTTTTGGGGCGGCGTCGGCCGTATGGTTTCTCCACGCGTTTTTTGTAAAGAAGAAAGCACGGCCGTGGCGCGCCTTCCTGAGGCGCGACTCGGCGCTCGGCGTGACGGCCGGAGCCTGCTCTCTCGGGCTAGGCGCCTGGTTTTATTCGCTGGCGCTTCAGTATGTGCCGCCGACGGTCGCGACTCCGATAGGGGCGTCGAATCCGGTGCTCGCGTCGCTCTTTTCGACGCTGGTCTATAAAGATAAGATAGAGCCGGCGCAGTGGGCCGGGATAGTCTTCGCCGTCGGGGGGTCGGTGCTGGTGGCGCTGTAGCGGCGCGCTCTTGCTTCGCCGCGCGGAATCCGTATGGCGTCGAACAGCCGCCCGACGCACGCCGGGCGGCTGTCAGTCCGCGGTGCCGCTTTCGCTTTTTTTAGAACGCGGGGACAATTCCCTTCGGCACGAGCTCTTTGTTGATGAAGTCCTTTACTTCTTTTGAGTTCGAGGCCTTGACGAGGGCCTTTATCGCCGGCGAGTCTTTCTCCTCGGCGCGCACGGCGACGACGTTGGCGTAGGGGCTGTCCTTGCCTTCAATGATTATCGCGTCTTTGGCAGGGATGAGCCCCGCTTCGACCGCGAAGTTCGTGTTTATGACCGCCGCGTCGACATCCTGCAGCGTGCGCGGGAGCTGCGCCGCGTCGAGCTCGCGTATCTTGAAGTTCTTCGGGTTGTCTGTGACGTCCTTGGCCGTCACTAGTTCCCCGGCCTTGACCTTGACGAGTCCGCCCTTCTCAAGCAGGCGGAGGGCGCGCGCGCAGTTAGTCGCGTCGTTCGGTATCGCGATCTGGGCGCCGTTTTTCAGCTCGTCGAGCTTGCCTATCTTCTTCGAGTACAAGCCAAGCGGCTCGATGTGGATCTTCGCGACCCAGACGAGCTTCAGACCCTTTTCTTTGACCGTGTTCTCCAGATAGGGGATGTGCTGGAAGAAGTTGGCGTCGAGCGACTTTTCCGCGAGCGCCGTGTTCGGCGTCACGTAGTCGGTGAATTCGACTATTTTCAGCTCGTAGCCGTCTTTGGCCAGGAGCTGCTTTACGACGTTCATGATGTCCTTGTGCGGGAACGGCGTGACGCCTATTTTGATTTCCTTGCCGGCCGCGAAGGCCGCAGCGGGTATCAGCAGTGCCGCTATCAGTGCGAGTGCGATTTTCTTCATTTTCTCTTCTCCTTGTCGTTATTTTTTAGACTCCGGGGCGCGCTGTGCAGAAAATTTTCATATCATACTCTATCGCAGACCGCCTCCGTTATCTGATTTTTTCGTATATGTAATTGCCTATGTACTGAATCACCTGGACAATTACTATCAGAATCGCGACGGAGTAGATCATAACGTCCGTCTGGAATCTGTTGTAGCCGTATTTTATCGCGAGGTCCCCGAGCCCCCCGCCTCCGACGACTCCGGCCATCGCGGAGTAGCCCAGCAGGTTTATCGCGACGACGGCCCAGTTGAGGACGATCGAGGGCATCGCCTCTTTTATCATCACGCCGAAGATTATCTGTCCCGTCGACGCGCCGAAGGATTTCGCCGCTTCGACGACGCCGCGGTCGACTTCAAGAAGACTGCCTTCCATAAGGCGCGCCACGAAGGGCGTCGCCGCTATCGTCAGCGGCACGATCGACGCCGTGCTCCCGATCGAAGTGCCGGCGATGAGGCGCGTCAGCGGGATTATCGCGATGAGCAGTATTATGAAGGGGAATGAGCGCAGCAGGTTGACGGCGGCGTCGAGCGCCCTGTAGACCGGCCTGTTCGGCGAGAGCCCCGCGGGGCCCGTCATGATCATCAGCACCGCGACGCAGGATCCGAAAATACCTGAGAAAAAGGTCGAAACGGCCACCATGTAGAGCGTTTCCCAAAGAGCCGCCAGGAGTTCACTGCCCATTCTTCATTACCTCCCAATACATATTGTTTTCGCCGAGCCACTTTTCGATCTTCGGAACGTCCCCATCCGCGACGTTTATGATGAGAAAGCCCATCACCGTATCGCGGTATCTTTCGATGCGCCCCCCGACGATCGAGAATTTGACGTCCAGCTCGCGCGCCATGTTAGCGATGATGCCCTCGTTCGCGACCTCGCGCGGGAACATCAGCCTGATGTTGATGCCCGACGGTATCACCGCGTAGTCGTCCGTGATAAGCTTGCGAAGCTCCGGCCCCGGCGCCAGGAAGAGCTTCTCCGTGTCGCCGGAAGCTACGATTTTTCCTCCGTCCAGTATGATGACCTTGTTGCAGATCATCTTGACGACCTCCATCTGGTGCGTCACTACGACGATCGTCACGTCGAGCTTTTTGTTTATGTCCATCAGCAGCTCGAGAATGGAGATCGTCGTCTTCGGGTCGAGCGCGGAGGTCGCTTCGTCGCAGAGAAGTATCTCGGGGTTCAGCGCGAGCGCCCTCGCTATGCCGACGCGCTGCTTCTGCCCGCCGCTCAGGTCGCGCACCTTCTCATGTTTTTTGCCTGTGAGCCCGACGAGTTCGAGCAGCTCGTCGGCGCGCTTCTCCGCGTCCGCCTTGGGCGTGCCCCAGACCTTCAGCGGAAAGAGGATGTTTTCGAAGACGTCCTTCCTGTTCATCAGGTTGAAGTTCTGGAAGATCATCCCCATGTCGCGGCGCAGCAGCTTCAGCTCGCGTTCGCCGAGCTCCTTGACCTCTTTGCCCTTTACGCGCACGCTGCCTCCGCCGTAGCTTTCGAGGCCGTTCATACAGCGCAGCAGAGTCGATTTTCCGGCGCCGGAGTGACCGACTATGCCGAAGACGTCGCCCTTGCGCACTTCGAGGGAAATGTCCGAGAGCACCTTCTGCTCGCCGTAATATTTCCCCAAATCGTGAATCTCGATCATGACAACTCCCCTTCGTTGGCCGCAATAAAAAAGACCGGAACTCGAACGGCCCCGGTCTTATGATTTCTTTTCCCGCACGACGCGCTCAGGCGTCCGGCAAATCACAAGAGGAGCCACACGCGAAAGCGCACATCATCATGCTGTCTGCGATATATCCAGTTAAACGCGCCATGGCCGCTCCTCCTTCTCCAAGCATGAAAACATTGTAGTAAGTCGGCGCGGAATTGTCAACAGCGCGGCGAAAATCCGCCGCGGGCTTAATTGCAATATGATACATTTTGGCAGATGACCTGATGCCGGAGTCTAAACCCTCAGGGCAGGCCAGATATCCGACTGAGGCGGTTTACACAAAATTCTGCGCTACCCCTACTATCATAAAGCGCAACATACTGCGTTGTAGAAGTAACGCGTCATAGTAACAAAATCATAAACCGGCAACCCAACAGTATCTCTTACCAATTGTGAGAATGGCGGCATATCTGTACATTCAAACAAAAACGCTACTGCGTCCGGATGCTCGTTCAAAGCTTTTTTTGCCAACCTTACAAAATCCTTCTTTAGGACCTCTATGTCTATATTTGCGTCGAAATGTGTATTCATTTTGAGCCATTCTTTAGATTCTTCTTTCATGCCATAGAGATGGAGATTTGATATATCCGTAGTTCCAGTAGCAAAAAAATGTTCCTGTCTTAGATTGGCTTTTCTTGCCGTAAATATAATTATATCCCGTTTATTTCCATATACGGCGCGTATATATGGTATTTGCAGAAGACTTGATGAAAAAAAAGGAATTTTTACCGTTTTAGAAATCTCTTTTTGAAAAATAGCATTAAATCCACAACTTGTTGTTATCCCCTTTATACCCATTTTTTGCAACTCTTGTGCTCTATTAATCATACTCTTTAGAACCAGAGGACTGGGATTCTGGATAACAGTCTCCGCGCACGCACCGGGTATTCTCTCTATAATAATGGGGAAATCAAAGGTTTGCGGATTGGTGCTGTTGCCGCGTAAGGTTTCCAACTGCATTAAACCACGCGGTATCTTACCGGCCTCCCAAGCAAATATTGCAAATTTAGCCGCATCAGTTTTTTTATCGCAATCGACTTCGCAGAAACACTCTTTATTCATAGTAAATCCCCCCGTTTTGTGGCAACTTAAACGAAATTATGATTTATGCCAACAATGTGCCCAACGTACGGCACTCGGTTAACCATCTTTGAATATGTCGAGTATATGTGTGAACGAATAGCGTTTTCAGCCAGGTTACCGTCACCAATTATTATCGCGTTTACTATCTCTGCATGCTGAATGCAGCTTATAGATTTACTTGAATCACGTAAAACCTCGTCAGGCGCTGACGGTACGTAAAATCTGTCAAAATAAAAAATGTACAACCCCGAACGCCAAAATACCTGCCTTGTAAACTTTTCAATATACTTATTGCCGCACATGCTTGCTATTAAAAGGTGGAACTGATCATTGACGGCAGCGTATTCTTTCTTATCACCCTCTTCATACTTGTTTTTTTCCTTTGCAAGTAACTCCTTCAATGTATCAATGTCATGCTCCGTCCGGCAATATGCCGCCTCCATCGCGGCTTTTCCTTCAAGATGAGCTCGTGCTTTAAACACCATTGCCATATCTTCCGGTGAAAGCTGAGGAATATAGCAACCTTTATTACCGCGTACCTCAAGCAGCCCCTCTGCAGCAAGTTTGCGCAAAACATTCCTTATCGGAGTGCGACTTAAATTTAATAATTCTGCAAGCTCAGATTCCACCAGTCTATCGCCCGGTGCATATGAACGCGAAAGTATCATTTCAATTATCGACTCATATGCTAACTCTTCAGCTCTTTTCATAGTTTATTATCACCCTTCACTATCATGTATCCTAAAAAACAAACTAAATGAGATGATAATAAACACACATGGTAATGTCAACGGCAAAACGAAGTTCAGAGGTTTATATAAAGTCGCGAGCAGGCTGCTTTTTCCTTTGTTTTGTTACTCTACAAGTGTTTCTGTTTCTTTAAATGTGATTCCCATCTTTTCAAGCGCAGTAAGCTCTGGTTCATACACTTCCGGCATCGTCGGCGTAAGGATGCCACTTTGTTTTATCTTCTTATCTAGTATAAGTTTAGCTCCCATTGCCGGTGGCAAGCCGGTGAGGCGTGCAACTGAAAAGTCACTTCCAGGGATTCCATAATCCACCAACGTGGAACGCTTAAGTACTTTTCTGTCAGAGTACTCTATGAGATATCGGTGCTCCATTATTGATACGTCCTGTTCTTCTTCAGCAAACACTAGTTTCTCGTTGTACAGGCATTCAACGAACTGAAACATTGTCCCTCTATTGATCGGTACAAGACGTTCTTCAAAAAGCCCCAACCACTCAAGTTTGAGTATGACGGCTGAGTAAGGTTCAAGATCTAAAAAGGCACAAAGAGCGTCTTTTAGATTTGTTTCTTTTTCTGCTCCTATCAATTCTCTTGTAACGTCGGCGTACGTTCTGCCTGAAAAATCATGTTCTCCTTCATCAAACAGTCCAAGATTCTGCATCTTACATATCATTTCGCACCAGCCAATATTCCTTATAGTACCGCGATAAACATCTTTTGCCTCTGGTATACCGTAGTACTGAACGTAAGGAGTAGAATCCGCATTCGCATATTCTTCAAACCAACCCATTCCCTGAATGTCAATTAAACTTGCATGATTGTACGTTTCTCCGTCTGGCCAAACTATCGTTCTTCCGTTGCGGATTATCTTTGCTTCACGCCTACTTGCCCTTATCAAACTTGTTGGTGCCCATGAAAGTTTATAGCCTATAGGGTTGTTATTATATTTAGGAGCAGGCAAAGCGCCGCACCAAGACTTAAATGAAAGGATTCTGCCGTTTTGCGCATGTATTGCCCTGATGGTTCTTGAAGCCGACATATGATCAATGCCTGGGTCGAGGCCTAGCTCACACAACAGCGTTACGCCATTATTTTTTGCCTCGGCTTCAAGCTCACGTACTTCCGGTTTTAAATATGACGGGCTGATAAAATGCACACAAGAATCGACACAGGCTCGCGTCACTTTCCCTATCAATGTAGCCGGTAACAGGCAGATTAAAACCTCCGGTGATACCTGTTTAATAGTGTCTTTAAGATTGGCAATGGAATCCCCAACAATCTTATGCCCATTCGGATGGCGGGCGATACAGCGGTCAATATTCTTTTCGCAGATATCAGACACAAATACTTCATAGCGGCAGTTTACTAAAAGATATTGAATGCATGGCCTTGCAATCCGACCAGCACCAAGAACTAACACTTTTCTCATAAATCACACCTCTTCAAATAAATCATAAATTGATTCTGTTCTGAAGCTTTTCTCCAAACATTTTGCCAAAAGCAATCGTAAATACTGCCATCAGTCCAATAGAAATAACAAGTACAAATTTTGATTCCACTATCCCTGAAATCAAATAGCCTATTAAACTAGCGGCAGCAACTGTTAAAGCATAAGGCAACTGCGTCTCTACATGGTCGAAGTGGTCACAAGCACCTCCCATCGAAGACAGCAACGTCGTATCAGAAATAGGAGAGCAATGATCTCCAAATAATCCCCCTGACAGCACTGCCCCAATAGTGGCATACATTGGCGCTCCTAGGTGATGTGCCATTGGTATCGCAAGTGGGATGAGTATGGCAAAAGTACCCCAAGAAGAACCTGTAGTAAATGAAATTACTGCGCCGACAGTGAAAACGAGGGCGGGAATGATCCAGCCGGGAATAGAACCGTGTAATAATTCTACTATATATATCGCAGTACCGAGTGATTTACATATTGATCCAAGAGACCAGGCAAGAAGCAACATGATTATAATAAACATCATGTCCTTAGTTCCCTCAATAAAAATATTAAAGCATTTCTCCGCATTACAGATCTTTTGTCTAATCATCAATGCAATAGCGCACAGTGATCCTAGAAAATAACCGCAGGATAGAGACGCGCGCAAGACGCTGCCAGGTATGTTTTTAAACGGAAAACCATGCCATATCAGTAAGCCGAACAAACATCCAAATAACACAATAAGCGGTATTACAGCCACTGACGGGGTTGCTTTTTCATTTATCCAGCTTGTATCTGTCCCACCGCCCGCCAACTTCGCCCCCGGCCAAAATGGCTGTCCAGTTTCTATGGTCCTCTTTTCTGCCCGACACATGGCGCTAAATTCATATCCGGTAACCGCCACCAAAGGAACCATAAGCAACGTCCCTATAGCGTAAAACTGAAATGGGATAACATTAAGAAAAACATCATAATCCACAAGAGGAAGCTTCAACTGGTCGAACTCTTTTTGCATAAGCCCCATAATAAAGATTCCCCAACTGATAAAGGGAACCAGAATACAGATTGGAGATGAAGTGCAGTCAAGAATGTAAGCCAGTTTTTCTCTACTCACACGCAACTTGTCTGTAACAGATTGAAAAGCGGGCCCAACAATTAGGGAGTTACCAGAGTCCGTAAAGAAAACAATCAGGCCTCCGATCCACACAGCGATTTGTGTCTTACACCTTGTATCAAGCAGATGTACGACCTTATTTGCCAATGCCGCCGAACCACCAGACTGTGTCAGTAAGGCCACAAAGCTACCTATAAAAAGCAGTGCTACCAAAGAATTAGCATTCCCACTTTGCGCTGCCTGAACATAAATAAAATCCTTAACATAATTAAATAACGCAAGAACAGGATTCCAACTAGATATTGTAAGAACACCTACATATCCTGCAACAAATAGAGAAACCAAAAGGTTCTTAGTTCTTATTGCCAATAATATAGCAATAATAGGGGGTAGAATAGAAAGAATACCATAGTGTTGTTCCATATGAAAGCCTCCTGTCGTTTTTTATTTTTTATATTCACTTTATTGTATCCCAAATAGGATACGATGAGCGAATCATATACTATGCTTTTAAATAAGTCAATATGCAAACTATTTATACTGCCCCTAATTCTGGAGAAGGAGCATAGGCGTATAGAGAAAATAGTGCACTATCTATCCAACGAGCTGAGCTGATTCGAAGATATTGAAGCCTAGGCGGTATAGCGGGGTCGCCTGAATCCACAATACACGCCATGTCAATGAAAGGAACTCTGCTGAAGACCGTTACTTCATCTACAGTTTGAAAGAGCTCTATGTAAAGAATTTCTGCGCATCAAAAGAGAACGCTGGGCGACCGAGAACAACCTACGCTGGATGCTGGATATAGCCTTCAGCGAGGACGACTGCAGTGCTATAGCGAAGAACGTGGCCGAAATAATGAATACTCTGCGGAAAACTGGCCTTACAGATGCTGAAAACCTGCAGCACATACAAATGCGGTATGAGGAGTAAGCGCAAGCTCTGCTGGCTTGGCATTCCTACTTACTATGCAGGCCTTGGAAATGGCGTCTGCCAACGTACTGACGTATTTATTTTATAAGCGTTTGCCCTGGGGGGAAAAGGCATGCGGCTTGACAAACGCGATGGCACGCTGTATAAAAACACTCGTTGTAGAACAACGCGCGAAGACGGGAAGAGCGGAAGCGGCGCTTCGCGGCCTGCTGTGAGAAAACGGAGCCGACATACGACGTCACGACGCTGTGATCGGCAATCCTGACAAAAGTTAATGCGGCAATGCTCGCACGTGAATTAGCGCCTTCTCAGCAGCCCGCTGATGAAATAGTGCGCCGGCTCCGGATAGAGTTCATCTCTCGCTGTGGAAAATCTAATGCGAACGGGAGACATACATGAAAGCATCGCTTATCCAGTTAAAGATAGAGGCGGAGGAGCCTCGCGAAGAGCTCGTCGAGCGCGTCTTTCGCATGATCGACGACTGCCGCGGCTCGGATCTCGTCGTGCTCCCCGAGCTGTGGCATGTCGGTGTGCTCAACTATCGTACCATCTGGGATTTTGCGGAAGAGAAAGAGGGGCCGCTTATGTGCCGCCTCTCGGATAAGGCAAGGGAGCTGGGGGCCTTTATCCACTGCGGGAGCTTCGTCCATAAGGAAGGGGAGAGATTATTCAACACCAGCCTCCTCTTCGACAGAAAGGGGACGGATGTAGCGGAATATCGTAAAATACACCTGTTCTCCTGTTACGGGCACGAGGCCGACGTGTTCACGCATGGCACGCAGCCGACGGTGGTCGGCACCGAACTGGGACGGTTGGGGCTCGCCATCTGTTACGATATAAGATTCCCCGAGCTGTTCCGCATGATGACGCTCGGCATGGGCGCGGAAATATTCGTCGTGCCGGCCGCCTGGCCTTATCCGCGCAGCGAAGCTTTCAAAATCCTCAACAAGGTGCGCGCAATGGAAAATTCCGCCTACCTTTTATCGTGCAACCTGGTCGGCCCCTATAAACATCTGACGATGGTCGGGGAAAGCGGCATCATCGACCCTTGGGGAGAGATGGTCACGGAGGCAATACAGGAAGAGGGCGGCGTCGGCGGAGAAATTTCCGCTGATACCGTGCGCCGGACGCGCCGTGAATTTCCCGTCTTTGACGACGTGAGGTTGATAGGGTCCGTGTTTTAACGGCGGAGCGCGTCGCCGAGAAGCGTTTCGGAGATTTTTTCCCGCACGAGCCGTTTAACGCCGCGCACGCCGTCGCCGCCGTAGAGAAGCGGGATGAGGGAGCGGTAAAGGTCTTCCTCCGAAACGATTTTTCTTTCCCAGTCGCTGAGCTTGCACACCGCCTCACGGCAGCTCCTTTTGAGAATGTCGCCAAGGGCGCCGTCGTCGAGCGGGCGAAATCCTATCACCGCGTCAAAGCGCGCGAAGAGAGGCGCCCCGAGCCGTTCTCGCGCCTCGTTGGCGGAGGCGTAGTTCGTGGTGCAGATTATGACGGCGTTCTTTACTTCGGCGCGGTAATTCCTGTCTTCGTATATCCCCTCGTCGAAGAGTTGATAAAAAGCGCTGTGGAAGAGCGGATTGGGCTTGTCGAATTCATCGAAGAGGATGACGGACGATTCACGCTCCATCAGATCCTTTGCGAGAGAGTCGCCGGTGTGGCGGCCGCCGAAGAGATACGGCGCGAACTCGTTGCTGTGAAACATCGAGAACTGGCGGCGAAACAGCCTCTGCCCAACCACGTCGCCGATATACCTCGCCGTCTCCGACTTGCCGACGCCGGTGGGGCCGTAGAAGAGCAGCACGAGCGGTTTGGCAAGCTTATTCGCCGCCAGCGGATAGAGGGCGGTCAGCAGCCGCCGCTTTACTTCCTCCTGGCCGATGATTACCTGCGGATATTCCCGGTTGATTCTTTTGAGCCCCTCCATATCCAGCGTCTTGTACTCATACTTTATGACCCTTACGCGGCTGTGCATGTTGCGAAACTGTTCGGCGAGATGCGCGGGAGGGTTTTGCAAATATAGCGACTCCACCTCGAACTGATCTATAAAGCTCAGAAAGGAATGCAGCGCGCTCTCGCTGATCGAAGCGTATTGCTCCGAGTAGGCTACGAGACAGGGGACGGAGAGCCGCTCCTCCTGCTTCTCCGCGGCGGCGCCGTCGGAACTGCGCCTGCTCTGTATCTTGAAGGTGTGTTCCCGCATTTTTCTGTCGCTGTATATCGCGAGCTCGCTGATCGTGGTCAGCGCCCTGCTCTTCGGCAGATGGCGCTTGAAATTATATTTGGGGCCATAGAAGAAAACGATCTTTTTTAACATAAATATTAGTCATTCCCTTGTGAACGAGTATTTAAAAACAAAACCAAACCTTTGTAAAATCATATTTTTGTTTAGTCTAAGTAATCTGAAAATTACATTGACAACATCACTAACTAGTGCTATTCTACAACAAACGTTAGATAAGTCAATTTGATGAGAATTTAGTAGATCGAGGTTTGATATGAACTCCAAAGACAGGCTGAACGGTAAACTCATCATCGCACTTGGAAGGACTTATCGCAACGCGCATCGAATGTCTAACGAGCTGTTCCGTGAGAGGGGGCTTACTCTGCCGCAGTTTACAGTACTTGAGCTTCTCTATAACAGGGGAGAACAGACGATACAGCAGATAATAGACAAAGTGCTCTCAAGCAGCGGCAACATCACTGTAGTGGTAAGGAATCTGGAACAGGCGGGACTTGTTTATCGTTGGGATAATCCGCATGACAGACGCTCTTATCTCATCGGAATAACTCAGAAGGGCAGGGATCTGATGGATGTGGTCTTTGCGGGGCACATGTCCAACCTTGCCGAGTTCTTCGCAAGATTGACGAGGGAAGAGAAGGAACAGATTGTCGCAATATTGAAGAAACTGCGTTAAAGAAGGGTTTTCCTTTCTGAAGGAATATTGTGTGATGATATATCACTAATTAGTGACATATCATTGCGGTTGTTTTATGCTTAAAAATAGACAATGTGAGAGGTGATGCTGTGCCGTTTGCTTCTTGTTACCGTAAAGAGATGAGTTTTTCGCGGCGGACAAAAAACCACACATAACCACACGGCAACTATCAATTATCCGAACGGAGGGGAACCATGCTACAACATTGGACTGCTTACAGACCGGAACTCGCAAAACTTTACGATGAGAGAGGTTACTGGAAAAAGGAACTTTTCTCACAGGTCTTCGACAGCATAGCGGAACGCTTTTGGGATCGCGAAGCATTGGTAGGAGGAGAACAACGCTTCACCTACGGAGAGCTTAAAAAAGGTTCTGACCGCCTTGCCCTGCATTTCCTGAAGATGGGGCTTAAGCACGAAGACCGCATAGTCATTCAGCTGACAAACATACCGGAGTTTGTTTTTATCTACCTCGCTCTACAGAAAATCGGCGTTATTCCCGTTATGTGCTTGCCCCAGCACAGGTACACGGAAATATCGCAGATCGCCGCAAAGGCAAAGGCGATCGGATATATTATACCAGGTCTCGCAAAGAAATATAACTATGTGGAGCTGGTAGATCAAATAGCCGCCGAGCTGCCGTATATGAAACATAAAATGATCGCGGGAGTCAACCAGGAAATTCCCGCGGGATATTCTTACATCAACGAACTGCTCGACACTCCGATCGAGGGCGAAGACGACCCCGATCTGCTGAAAAAATATCTGCCCGACCCGCACGATGTCTGCATCATCCTGCTCTCCGGCGGTACGACGGGCATCCCCAAGCTCATTCCGCGCGAATACAACGCCTATCGCTATGTCGCGGAGGAGTCGAGCCGCGAACTGGGATATAACATGTACACGGTGCAGCTCGCAGTGGCGCCCGTAGCTCACAACATGGTCCTAGCAGCCCCGGGCATCCAGGGCGCCTTCACCTTCGGCGGCAAAGTCATAATGAGCACTTCGCCGCGCACGGAGGATATCTGCAAGCTGATCGAAAAGGAAAGAATCACACACATACCGATGGTTCCGGCGATGGTTATAAACATGCTGAACTTTGAGGAAAGAAGCAAGTACGACCTCTCATCATGGGAGATCGTCATCAACGGCGGTTCGAAGATCGAGCCCACCGTCGCCGCCCGCGTGTATCCCGAATTAGGCTGCCGTCTGATCTCGCAGTTCGGCATGTCCGAAGGTACCATCACGCAGACGAGCCTCTTCGACGACGAAGAGGTCATATACAACACGATCGGACTTCCGGTCTCCCCCGCCGACGAGTGGAAGATCGTCGACAAGGACAACGGCGCCGTAATAGCCGAAAGCGTACACGACGGGACGGCGCGCTGGCGCGGCGAAGCAGAGCGCCCTGGCGAGATAATCTTCCGCGGCCCTTACACGATTCGCGGCTACTATGACGCGCCCGACCACAACGCCAAGGCTTTCACGGAGGACGGCTTCTACCGTTCGGGCGACCTCGCGGCGATGCACAAGAGCGGCAAGGGCTTCGTCATCATGGGGCGCATCAAGGACGCGATCAACCGCGGCGGCGAGAAATTCAGCTGCGAAGAGGTCGAGAATCTTGTGCTGAAACACGAGCGAATCCACGACGCGGCGCTCGTCCCGATGCCCGACCCGATACTCGGCGAAAAGGCCTGCCTCTTCGTTTCGATGAGGGATCCCGGCGACAGCATTACGTTGGAGGAGATCGTCAAGTTCCTTGAAGGCAAGCTCGCGAAATTCAAGCTTCCCGAGCGCCTTGAGATCCGCGACGACCTGCCGCAGACGAATATCGGCAAGGTCAAGAAGGATGAGCTCCGCGCCGAGATATACGCGATAATGGCGGAAGAAAACAAGAAAAAGTAAAAAGGCCTGACATCCGGACACCTCTCTGCCCGGCCACCATAAAATGCGTGAAGGGCGCTTTCGCCCTTCACCGTTCAAATCTAATTTTTATTAAAATTGGAGGAAAATATCATGACTATGAAAATACTGGAACCCGTAAAATTTAGAAACCTGGAACTGAGAAACCGCCTCGTATGGCTTCCCGCCGTCACCTGTCTCGCCGACGAGATCGGCTTCGTCACCGACCCGCTCATCGAACGCCATGTGGCGCGCGCGAAGGGGGGCTTCGGCCTTATCGACGTTGAAGCCTGCGGCGTGCTCGACAGAAAGAGCCCCCACCTCCTCCGCATCTGCGACGACAAATTCATCCCCGGACTCAAAGAGATGACGGACGCCGTGCACGCCGAAGGCTGCAAAATGACGGTCCAGCTCATCCACTATGTGAAGCAGTCGGTCCGCACAGGCTGGAAACAGGCCATTGAGGATCTTACCTACGAAGAGATCGACGAATGCAAGCAGCAGTTCATCGACAGCACAGTCAGAGCCAGAAAGGCCGGCTTCGACGGCGTAGAACTGCATGTGGCGCACGGCTATACGCTCTCTTCCTTCATCTCTCTGCTCAATAAGCGCACAGACAAGTACGGACGCAACACCGAGGGACGCTGCCGCATCGTTACGGAGATCATGGAAGGCATCCGCAAGGAAGTCGGCAACGACTACTGCGTAGGCTGCCGCATATCGGGCGAAGAGTTCGTCATAGGCGGCAACACGCTGAAGCAGACGACGGAGATCGCAAAGATATTCGCGCGCGACGGCATGGACTTCATCAGCGTATCGGCCGGCGGCAAGACAGAAGACGGCGCCTGGTATACGGGGTACAGCGGAAGCCGCTGCATGGCGACGGCCAACCTGCCCTACGGCTGCCACGTCTACCTCTCGGCCGGAATCAAGGATGCACTGCGCGAGGTCGGCTCCGACATCCCCGTCATCGTCTCCGGCAAGATCAAAGACCTCAAGCACGGCGAAGAGGTATTCGAAGCCGGCAAAGCCGACCTGATAGGCGTCTGCCGTCCGGCGCTCGCCGATCCTGACTGGATCAAGAAGCAGGTCGAAGGCCGCGAGAAGGAGATAATCAAGTGCATCTATTGCAACGGCTGCCTTGAGCGCGACCAGAGGCACGAGCCCGTCAACTGCGTCATCGCCGAAAAGGTCGCGCAGCGCAAGCCAGCTTAGCGAAAAGTGAGTCCGTGGGGGTAAGGAGAGGTTACCAGCATGGATTTTGAATTTAAAGATATTTATGTAAAACATAATGGACGTACCGAGATAGCCGTCGGCCGTCCGAAGGGGCTCGGCGCCTTTAAAAAGTGCGCTCCTGAGTTCGCCGAGTCCCGCAAATAATGTGCGGCAAAAAAAATAGAAATGGGGGCAGGCTATGGATATTTTAGGCAAAGTAAATAAAGTTCCGGGCGGAATAATGGTAGTGCCTATGATTATCACCGCAGTGGTCAACACCTTTATCCCAGCGGCGCTCAAAATAGGCGGTCCCACCTCCGGGGCCTTCAGCGGGGCCGGCGCGATGGCCACCATCGGCATGTTGCTCTTCACAGCCGGCAGCCAGACCAAATACAGCGACCTGGGCTCGGTCTGCGCCCGCGGCGGCCTGTTGGTCATCGTGCGCCTTGCGGTGGCTTTCACCGGTGCGTGGCTGACGCTGAAATTATTTGGCCCCGAGGGCGTTTGGGGGGCTTCTGCTTTGGCGATCACGATCGCCCTGGCCAGCTGCAACCCCGGCGTCTACGCCGGATTGATGCAGTCTTACGGAGATACGGTCGACAAGTCCGCGATGGGCATTCTCAATCTGATAGCCGTCCCCGCCACGCCGCTGGTGATTCTGGGCGTGGCCGACGGCACGGGATTCGACTACATGAGCGCCGTCTCCTCGCTCGTCCCGTTCGCCCTCGGCATGGTGCTTGCGAACGCCGATGAAAAAGTCCGTAAGCTCTTCTCGACGGCTACCCCTGTGATACTCTTCTTCCTCGGCTGCTGCCTGGGGGCGAGCATCAACCTAAAGGCCCTTTCGCAGGCCGGAGTCGCCAATATCGTGCTTATCGGGCTCATCGTCTGCATCTTCCTGCCGATAATGATAGCCGCGGACAAGCTTATATTGAGACGTCCCGGATACGCCGCGGTCGCGGCTACTTGCCTCGGCGGCCTGTCGGTCGTCGCGCCGAGAATCATCGGCGAGCGCCTGCCGCAGTATCAGCCCTATGTGGAATCTGCGACGGCGCAGCTGGCGGTGACGCTGGTAATCTGTATATTCATATTCCCCTACATCACTAAGTTCATAGTAGGGAAATTCGGCAGCGGCATCGCCCCGAAAGCGGAACAGTAGCCAGAATCAAATATCTACAGCTCATTTCCGCCGCCGGCACGCGGCGGAAATGAGGTGCTCCGAGTTGTGTTGCGAGGTGAAAAGGATGAGCAAGATAATTTCGTCTACCGACGCAATATCACTAATTAGAGACAATGCCGTGATCGGCATCGGCGGCTTCGGTGGGTTTTCTGCTCCCGACGAGATCTTGCGCGAGATGGCGAAATCTTTTTTCATCCACGGTAGCCCGAAGGGGCTCCACGTAGTCTCGGGCATTTCTCCCGGCGACCTCACGGAAGACGGCTGCGGCCTGAGCATTATCAGAGAACCCGGCATCATCGCTTCGATCTACGCCGCCCACGTAGGCATGTCGCCCGCGATCGGGCGCGCGGTCAGCGCGAATCAGATCGCCGGCTACACGGTGCCGCTGGGAGTCTACGGGCAGCTGCTTGGGGCGATCGCGGGAAAGAGGCCGGGCGTTATTACGCGAGTGGGGCTGCACACATTCTGCGATCCGCGGCTTGAGGGCTGCAAGGTAAACGAAAAAGCCAAAGAGTCCGGGCGCAACGTCGTTTCGTTAATCGAGTTCGACGGAGAGGAATATCTCTATTACAAGTCCTTCCCTATAGACGTCTGCATTATCCGCGGCAGCTATGCCGACGAATACGGCAACGTTTCGCTCGAGGAAGAGGCGATTTACAGCGAGCAGAACGCGATGGCCGCCGCGGTACACAGCTGCGGGGGAACGGTGATCGTACAGGTGAAGTGGGTCTCTAAAAGAGGGGGCCTTGATCCGCGGCATGTGGCGATTCCCGGTGCGCTGGTCGATTACGTGGTACAGGCGAAGCCGGAAAACCATTTGCAATGCTACGACGGCTCTCCTTTCCGCCCGGAGCTGATCGGCGACGTGCGGATGCGGCTCGATATGATCCGGCCGATGGAGCTCACGCCGCGCAAGGTCTGCGGCAGGCGCGCGGCGTTCGAGATAAATGCCGGCAACCTCGTCAATCTCGGCATCGGGATGCCCGACAGCGTCGCGAGCGTCGCCAACGAAGAGGGCGTCAGCCATCAGGTGACCTTCTCTATCGAGACCGGCGTCTACGGCGGCGTTCCGGTGAGCGGCGTCGGATTCGGGGCTTCGGTAAACCCCGACGCCATCCTCCCGATAACCGACAACATCGATATCTACGACGGCGGAGTGCTCGACGCCGCCTTTCTCGGGCTGGGCGAGATAGATGAAGAGGGGAATGTGAATGTTTCCAAGTTTGGTTCGCGCTGCACAGGGCCGGGAGGCTTCATCAACATCACGCAGAATACGCCGAAGGTCTGCTTTATGGGCACCTTCACGGCCGGAAAGATGGAGTGCCGGATAGGCGGGGGCAGGCTTGCGATTGAGATGGACGCCCCCGGAGTCAAATTCAAAAAACGTGTGCAGCAGGTGACCTTTTCTTCGCGCAGCGCGCTGGAGAAGGGGCAGCAGGTGCTTTACATAACAGAACGGGCCGTCTTTCGGCTGGAAAAAGAGGGCCTTACGCTGACGGAAATAGCGCCCGGCGTAGACCTTGAGAGGGACGTCCTCTCTAAAATGGAATTCTCTCCGCGCATATCGCCGGAGCTGCGTCTTATGGACGAACGGATATTCCACGACAAAAAGATGAAAATCAGCTTTCTAAGTCAATAAAGCTGGGGTTATAGAAAAGGTGAAAGGGGCAATAAGAATGGCAGAAGAGCGGAAACATACCACGCTTTCAGGATATGAGCTCAAGAGGGTCTATACCGAAGACGACATCAAAGGAGAGGACCTCAAGGCGCAGCTCGGCGAGCCCGGGCACTATCCCTACACGCGCGGCATTCGCGAGGAGATGTACCGCGACGGCCGCCTGTGGACGATGGGACAGTACGCCGGCTTTGCGTCCGCTGAGGAGGCCAATAAGCGCTTCCGTTACATCATCGAACAGGGCGGCACAGGCTTCTCCGTCGCGCTGGATCTGCCGACCCAGATGGGCTACGACTCCGACGATCCCATGTCGGAGGGCGAGGTCGGAAAGGTGGGGGTCGCCATCGACTCCTTGGCTGACATCGAGGCGCTGTTCAACGGGATCCCCTTCGAGAAAGTACGCCAGATCCGCACGACGGCGAACGCCAACTCGATAATCATGCTGGCCTTTTACGTGGCCTTCGCGAAGAAGAACAACATCGACCCCAACACGATCGGCTTCTTCCTACAGAACGACATTCTGAAGGAGTACATGTGCCGAGGCACGTATATTTTCCCGCCGGAGGCCGGCGTCAAGCTCTCCGTGGACGTGCTGGAATACTGCGGCAAACACCTTCCCCACTGGACGCCCATCGCGGTCTCCGGCTACCACATACGCGACGCGGGCGCCACCGCGGCGATGGAGCTGGCCTTCACGCTGGCGGATATGATCGAGTACTATGACGCAGCTGTGAAGCGCGGGGTGGACATCGTCGCGGCCACGGCGAACAGCTACTTCTTCCTCGGCGCGCAGCTGGACTTCCTGGAGGAGGTCGCGAAGTACCGCGCCGCCCGCCGCCTGTACGCGCGGATCATGAAGGAACGCTACCATGTGACAGAGGAGGAGCCGCAGCGCCTGAAAATATTCGCCTTCACGAGCGGCTCCGCGCTGACGGCTGAGCAGCCCATCAACAACATCGTCCGCGTCGCCATTCAGACGATGGCGGCGGCGGCGGGCGGGATTCAGACCTTCCACGCCTCCTCCTATGACGAAGCGATCTCGCTGCCCACGCAGCAGGCTGTGACGGTCTCGCTGCGCACGCAGCAGATCGTGGGCTATGAGTCGGGGCTGACGGAGACGGTAGACCCGCTCGGCGGCTCCTACGCCGTCGAGGCCCTCACGAACGCCATCGAGAAAGAGGTCCTCGAGCTGCTCGACACGATAGAGAAAAAGGGCGGGGCCATGAAGTGCATCGAGGAGGGCTTCCAGCAGAAGATGCTGGCGGATAACGCCTACAAGTACCAGAAAAGCGTGGACAACAAGGAGCGCATCGTCGTGGGCGTCAACGAGTTCAAGGACGGCAAGCCCATAGAACCGGCACAGTTCACGGTACCTGAGGATGTCGCGATCAAGCAGACGGCGAGAATCAACAAGCTGAAGGCGGAGCGCGACAACGAGAGGGTGAAGCGCGCCCTCGCCGCCGTGGAGAAGGCGGCCCGGAACGACGAGAACCTGGGGGACTATATGATCGAAGCGGTGAGCGCCTACGCGACGCTCGGCGAAATATGCGGCGTCCTCAAGGGCGTGTATGGAAAATATACGCCGCTGAAAATCTATTAACGCCGGCCCCCGCAAAGCGATTAGATTCAGGGAGGTAAAACCATGGTTAAAGTTTTGATTTCCAAGCCGGGCCTCGACGGGCACGACCGCGGCGCGAAGGTTGTGGCGCGCGCCTTTGAGGAGGCGGGGGCCGAAGTTATCTACACGGGGCTGCAGGCCACGCCCGACGAGATAGCGGATATAGCGGCGAAAGAAAAGGTGGACGTCGTGGGCGTGAGCCTGCTCTCCGGCGCGCACAACACGTTGATGCCCAAGGTGATCGATAAGGTCAAGGCGAAAGAGGGCATGGAGGACACCGTCTTCATCTTGGGCGGCATCATTCCGCAGCAGGATATCCCGGGGCTCATGGAAAAGGGAGTCAGCGGCGTATTCGGCCCAGGCACTCCTCTTGAAGAGGTCACCGAGTTCACCTTCGAGCAGGTGGCCATGGCGAAGGCCGAGAAGATGGCCGAACAGGCGATGTCGGATATGGCGAACAAGGCTTCAAATATATAAACAAAAATATGGAAGGAGACACTTACATGGCAGGAATACTTGAAGGAGTAAAGGTTCTCGGCATAGAGCAGCAGGTCGCTGGACCGACCTGTACGATGATGCTCGCCGACCAAGGCGCGGAGGTCATAAAGGTCGAACGCCCGGGAAGCGGAGACACGGCGCGCGAGATGGCGCCGATGCTCAAAAACGACGCCGGAGGGGCGCAGAGCGGCTACTTCGCGCGCTTCAACCGCGGCAAAAAGAGCGTCACGATCGACATGCAGTCGCCGGAGGGGCAGGCCGTGCTCTGGGATCTCATCAAAGATACCGAGATCATCATCGAGAACGTGAAGCCCGGGCTCATGGACAAACTCGGCTTCACCTATGAAAAGATCAAGGAAGTCAACCCGGAAGTCATCTACGTCGCCATCAGCGGCTTCGGACGCTCAAAGAAGTACGAGGGGCCGTACGCGAAGCGCCTGGCCTACGACATCATCGCGCAGGCGATGGCGGGGCTCATGTACACGTGCGGGAGCGACCCTCAGGGACCGCCGACATGGCTCGGCTTCGCGCTCGGCGATTCCGGCACCGGCGTCTACGCGGCCTACGCGGCGATGCTCGGCTACGTCAACAAGCTGCGCACAGGCAAGGGAGAATATTTCGACGTGTCGATGTACGATTGCATGATCGCACTCGCGGAGCGTTCGCACAACGTCTACGCGTTCACCGGGAACGTCGTCACGAGAGGCCCCGACAAACTGATCGCGCCCTGGGGGCCCTTCAAATGCAAGGACGGCTACGTGGCGCTCATCGTGCCGACCGAATCTATGTGGAAGAAATTCCTCACCGCCATCGGGCATCTGGAACTGCTCGAAAACCCGGATATCCAGTCTGGCCCCGGCCGCGGCGCCCATATGGAGACGCTTATCCGCCCGATCATCAACGAGTGGCTCTCCGACAAGACGATGCTTGAGGCCTGCGACCTCTTGATGGCGCAGGGGCTCCCCTGCGGCCCCGTGCAGAACGCGGAAAACGTAGCTCACGACCCGCATACTGCGAAACGCCAGATGCTGGTCAAGATTCCCGATCCGATCGTCGGCGAGCTCACGGTCGTCGGCTGCCCGATAAAGATGGAGCATCACGAGCCCACCTACGCGCCGCTTCCCAACCTGGGCGCCGATACGGACGAAGTGTTGAAACGGATCGGTTACTCGGACGAGCGTCTCGCCGAGCTGCACGATAAAAAGGTCATATAGCAAAGAAAAAAGAGAAAGGTGACAAACAGAGATGGAAAAGGTAGTCATAGTATCCGCGGTACGCACCCCCTTTGACAAATTCGGCGGCCCGATGAAGGGCGAAAACACGGTGGCCCTGGGCTCGTTCGTCGTGAAAGAGGCCATGGAGCGCGCCGCCGTCGACCCGGCGGACGTGGAGGAGACATACATCGGCATCAACATGCCCACGGCGAACCGCTCGATAGCGAGGCAGATATCCCTCGCCGCCGGTATGCCCCCCGAGGCCAACTCGGCCACTGTCGACCGCGCTTGCTGCTCGTCGATGGTAGCGATCGCGATGGCCAAGCGCGCGATAGAGCTGGGCGACGCGAAGGTGGCCATCGGCGGCGGCTCCGAAAACATGAGCAACGTGCCGTACTTTCTCGAGGGCATGCGCTGGGGGACCCGCCTCGGCGACGTCCTGCTCAAAGACATCATGGTGGTCTCCTGCCCCTACACCGGCGAGCCCCGCGCGAAACAGGCCGGAGAGGTAGCCCTGCAGTACGGCATCACCCGCGAGATGCAGGACGAATGGGCCTATCGCAGCCAGATGTATTACCAGAAAGCCTTCAAGGCCGGCAAATTCAAGGAGGAAATCAAGCCCTACGTCGTTCACACCAAAAAGGGCGACATAGTGATTTCGGAGGACCAGCCGCCTCGCCCCGACACGACGCTCGAAGGGCTCGCGAAGCTCAAAACGGTCAACCAGAGCCCGACCGTCACCGCGGGCAACGCCCCCGGGCTCAACACCGGCGCCAGCGCGCTCGTGCTGATGAGCGAAAGTGAGGCCGCGCGCCGCGGGCTGAGGCCGCTGGCGACGATCGTGGCCCACGCCCAGGCTTCCGGACATCCGAAGTACATCGCCACGATACCGGCATTCGCCGCGCAGAAGGTGCTCGCCAAGGCCGGCATGACGATCGATCAGATGGACGTCATCGAGATCAACGAAGCCTTCGCGGTCATGCCTATCGCCTCGACATTGCTCCTCGGCGATGAAGACCCGGCAAAGGTCGAAGCCATCCGCGCGAAGACGAACATCAACGGCGGAGCTATCGCCATCGGCCATCCGACGGGAGCTACCGGCGGACGCCTCGTGATGACGCTGGCTTACGAGCTGCAGCGCCGCGGCGGCGGATACGGCCTCTGCACCATCTGCGGCGGCGTCGGCGAAAGCGAAGCCTTCATAATCAAAGCCTAACCGCCCGGCGCCCCACGCCGATGCTTTGTGATTACGGCCTGACAAAGCATCGGCAGCGCCGGTTTTACTGGGGAGGTTAAGCTGTTTGAGGAGGCTGGGAGGCAAAATAGACGTCCTAGGACATCTAACGTTCAAAAAGTCCTAAGTTAAAAAGGGCGGCCGGGACTCCGGCCGCTGGAAGAAGGAGGTTGATGTAAACATGGAATTTCAGGATATACTATACGAAAAGTATAACGACCGGGCAAAGATAACCATCAACAGACCGGATAAGATGAATATGTTTACCAATCGCACTTTGCACGAGATGATCACCGCGCTTGAGAGCGCGTGGACGGACAAGGAAGTCGGGGCCGTCATCCTCACTGCGGCGGGAAACCGCGCGTTTACGATCGGAGGCACCCCCGGCGACGCGGAGGCCGACGCTCAGCCCATTGAAAAGCTGCCGATGCCCAGCCTGTTCGCCCAGCTTCTGCACACCATCCGCAGCATCCCCAAGCCGGTGGTGGCGGCGGTCAACGGCTATGCGATCGGCGGCGGCCATGTCATCCAGGTGGTGTGCGATCTTACCATCGCCTCCTCTACCGCCAAGTTCGGGCAGGTCGGACCCAAGGTCGGGAGCTTTGACGCCGGATACGGCAGCGCCTATCTCGCCCGCATAGTCGGCGAGAAGAAGGCCAGAGAGTTCTGGTATCTGTGCAAAAAGTATAGCGCCGACGAGTGCCTGCAGATGGGGCTGGTCAACGCGGTAGTCCCGCCGGAAAAGCTGATGGAAGAGACCGACAAATGGGTCGACGCCATCGTCAAGTCCAGCCCAACGTCTCTGGCGGCGCTGAAAATGTCCTTCAACGCCGACAGCGCCTCCGTCTGGGGCATTCAGTCCATGGCGGGCGTCGCGCTCGGCATGTATTTCAACACGGACGAGGCCAAGGAGTGCGGCAAGGCCTTCGGCGAGAAGAGAGATCCCGACATCGCCAAGTATCGTTAGTCCGTCTGCGTTTTTCATTATTTTTTGCTTGAATTTTTAATGCTCCTGCATTAAATCTGAAAGGAGAGTATGAGCAATGGCCAAACCTGAAGGAGACAGAACCCCAAAGACGCTTGAAGAAAGAGGATTCCACATCATCGACGTACATGCGCATCCCTTCGTTAAGGGCGGATATCCGCCGGCAATGAAGGCTATGCTGGCCTCCAGAAAATACACCCAGCCCCATTGGGTCGGTAAGTCGGGAAAGGGAACGCTGGAGGATCTGAAAGCGGAGTTCGACGAGACAGGACACGAAGTGATGGCGAACGACGCCCGCTCGCACGGCGTAAAGATGCAGCCGGTCGCCTGGGACGCGACGAGCGGCATGGGCGAACCGCCCACCAGCAACGATTTTGTTTACGGCCTGTGGAAAGAGTTCCCCGACGCGTTCTTCGGCGCGTGGGGCTCGGTCGACCCCTGGCAGGGGCAGAACGCCCTTCATGAAGCGGAAAGAGCCATCACCGAACTGAAGCTGATCGGCCTTAAGTTCCAGCAGTGCACTCAGAAATTCCGCGTCAACGACAGGCGCTTCTATCCGCTGTGGGACCTCTGCCAGCAGCTTGAGGCGCCGGTCCAGTTCCACATCGGCTATACCGGAATGGGCAGCGGCGCCCCCGGCGGCGACGGGCTTTACAGCATGACCTACTGCCAGCCCCTTGACGTCGACGAAGTCGCCGCGGATTTCCCGCGCCTGAAGATCATCGCGCTGCACGTCGGAGAGCCGTGGCCGGAAGTCATCAACCACGTCGCGATGCATAAGACGAACGTGATGCGCGAAACCTCCGGCATGTGGCCCAAATATTTCCCGCAGTGCATGACCTATGACATGAACAGGCGCCTGCAGGACAAGTTCATCTTCGGCTCCGAGTGGGGGGTCTTCAAACTCAGCGAAATTCTGAAGCAGTGGGAAGAGTTGGACCTCAGGCCGGGCATCATGGAAAAGGTCATGTATAAGAACGCGCTCAACTTCCTTGGCGAAAGGTTTGAGAAGTGCGGGCTCGACCTGAGCCCCTGGAAGGGATTAGTCTAACGAAAATCGCGGCTCTTCTGCGCGGCGCTTGATTTCCCCGCGCGGAAGAGCCGCGCAGCGGCGGCCGCCAGAAAAATCAAAGGGAGGATGGTCATATGAATCAAAAACTTCAAACCATGCTCGATAAAAAAGCACACATTATGCTCCAAGGCGGGCAAGAGAGAATCAACAAGCAGCATGCCAAGGGCAGGCTGACGGCGAGGGAGCGGATCGACCTGCTCTTCGATCCCGGCACCTTCGTGGAATACAACATGTTCGTAAAGCCCAGGGCGACGCGCTTCGGCATGGATAAAGTCGACGCGCCGGCGGACGGTATCGTCACGGGGCACGGGCTCATCAACGGCAGAAAAGCCTTCGCCTACTCCCAGGACGCCACCGTTCTGGGAGGATCGATGGGCGAAATGCACGGATTGAAGCTCGCCAGAATGCAAGAGTTGGCGCTGGAGGTCGGGGCGCCCATCATTGGGCTCAACGATTCCGGCGGCGGCAGGCTGCAGGAGGGGCCGGGAGCGTCGGTCTACGGCACCGTCTTTTATAACAACGTGACAGCCTCGGGAGTCATCCCCCAGATTTCCGCCATCATGGGCAGCTGCGCGGGCGGCGCCTGTTATTCCCCCGCCCTCACCGATTTCGTCGTCATGGTCGACAAGAGCAGCAAGGCTTTTATCACCGGTCCTGCCGTCATCAAAGAGGTGACCGGCGAAGTCGTGGACTTCGAAACTCTGGGCGGCGCGATGACACACAGCAGCAAATCGGGGCTCTGCAACTTGGTAGCGAGGGACGACTACGACTGCATCGAACAGATCAAATGCCTGCTGGGCTTTTTCCCCGATAACTGCCAGAAACTGCCGCCTATCTTCGCCACCAACGACGACGCAAATCGCAGGATAGAAGAGTTCAACGACATTATTCCCGAAAGCAAGCGCAAATCCTACGATATGAAAGGCATTATTACGAAGCTTGCCGACAACAATTTCTTTTTTGAAATTTCTCCGATGTATGCCCGCAACATCGTGGTGGGATTCGTTCGCATGGGAGGCATGCCGGTCGGCGTCGTCGCCAATCAGCCCAGCTCCCTGGCCGGCTGTCTCGACATCAACGCCTCCTGCAAAGCGGCGCGCTTTATCCGGACCTGCGACTCCTTCAATATTCCCCTTTTGTCGATCGTGGACGTCCCGGGATATCTGCCCGGCGTCAACCAGGAGCATGACGGCATCATCAGGCATGGGGCCAAGATGCTCTATGCATGGGCGGAGGCGACGGTCCCCAAGATCATCATGCCGATCAGAAAGTCCTACGGAGGGGCGACGCCTGCGATGTGCAGCATAGACATGAAGGCGGATTTCGTGATGGCCTGGCCGACATGCGAGCGCGCCGTGGTCGGAGCCGACGCCGCCGTAAAGGTACTTTATAAAAATGAGATCGAGCAGGCCGACGATCCGGCGGCGGCCCGGGAGATGTACAAGCAGGCGTACGAAAAGGAATTCTTAAACCCCTATCGTTCCGCCGAGCTTGGAAAATTCGAGGATGTGATCGAGCCGGCCGAATCGAGAATGAAGATCATTCAAACGCTGCGCATGTTTTGGGGCAGGAAAAAAGAGCGTCCCGCGCGCAAGCACGGGAACATCCCCCTGTAAGCCGGCACGCCTGATTATTGCGGTACGGCGCCGGCGAAAGCGGAGCTTTTGTAAAAGCTCCGCCACTTTATATCGGCATTTCTGTGTACCGGCCCGTCCGCCGGGCACAGTTTTTATATACAAAAATATCAAGGAGGCACACATAAGATGAATCTTTTAGCGATAGTAGGAGTGACGGGAGTGATCGCGCTGCTCTTCGCGGCAGCAGCGTCGTGTAAGATCTCCGGTTTTCGTGTGGAGAACGAGCGGGTAAAAGAATTATCCGGCATTATACAGGGAGGGGCCATGGCCTTCCTCTACAGGGAGTATAAGACCCTCGTCCCATTCGTCATCATAGTGGCGGCCATCCTTGCGTGGAAGATAAACGTTCCCAGCGCGGCGTGCTTTGTGGCAGGCGCTCTTTGCAGCGGTCTGACGGGCTTTATCGGTATGAAAGTGGCCACCAAGTCGAACGGCAAGACCTCATTCGCCGCCATGCACGGCATGAACGACGCCTTGAAGATCGCCTTCACCGGCGGCAGCGTCATGGGCATGACGGTAGTCGGAGTAGGTCTTTTAGGCGTCATCGCCATGTACTATATCTTCCCGAGCCCCGAAGTCATCACGGCCTTCGGCTTCGGCGCGAGCTCCATAGCGCTCTTCGCGCGAGTGGGGGGAGGCATCTACACCAAAGCGGCCGACGTTGGTGCAGACCTCGTCGGCAAAGTCGAAGCCGGCATCCCGGAAGACGACCCGCGCAACCCGGCGGTCATAGCGGACAACGTCGGCGACAACGTCGGCGACATAGCCGGTATGGGTGCCGACCTCTTTGAATCATACGTAAACTCGATAATCGCGGCCATGGCCATAGGTGCGATGGCGT
>NZ_JMKI01000046.1 GCF_000712295.1 Synergistes jonesii
TCAATGACAGCTTCATGGTATTTTCCCCCTACTTGAACTGCTCAAGGAAACGAAGGTCGGCGCTGTGGAAGAGGCGCACGTCGTCTACGCCGTAGCGCATCATGACGAGACGGTCGAGCCCTATGTTGATGTAGAAGCCCGACCACACGGCCGGGTCGAGCCCGGCGGCCCTGAGAACGTTCGGATGAGGGGTGCCGCCCGGCATGACCTCTATCCAGCCGACGTGCTTGCAGACGCTACAGCCTTCGCCGCCGCAGACCTGGCATTTCATGTCGATCTCGAAGCCCGGCTCGACGAACGGGAAGAAACCCACCCTCATGCGCACGTCGATCTCGCGGCCGAAAACCCTTTCAAGAATAGTCTTGATCAGTACCATGCCGGAGGCGAAGGAAAAATCCCTGTCCACTATCAGCGCTTCGTACTGGAAAAATGCCCTTTCGTGGCGCGCGTCGGTCGTCTCGTTGCGGTAGACGCGTCCCGGGTATACGAAGCGCGCCGGAGCGCCGTGATCGCGTAGATAGCGGACGGAAGCGCCGGTGAGGTGCGGGCGGAGGCAGAGGCGCTCCGCTCCGCGCCCCTCGTCGTGCCCCTTGAGCCAGTAGGTATCCATGCTCTCGCGCGCCGGATGCTCCTGAGCGAAATTCAGGTTGTCAAAAGCGTACTTCTCGCTCGTTATTTCATTTTCGGAGAAGACTTCAAAGCCGAGAGAAAGGAAAGCGTCATTCAAATCGTAGCACATCTGTGTTACGGGGTGCAGTCCGCCTGTGAAGGGCTCCGCGCCGGGGACCGTTACATCGGCTTCCCCTTCGAACGCGGATACTGTGTCGAGAAGCTGAGCGTTTCGTTTTTCCACCGCTTCGGTGAGGATCTGTTTTACTTCGTTTGCCGCCTGTCCGAGAGTTTTGCGCAGCTCGGGCGCGGACTGCCCGACGCTCTTTAATATCTCTGTGAGCTCTCCCTTTTTGCCGAGGAGATTCGCGCGCACCAGCTGCAGATGCTCCGGCAGAGAACTTCCCTCGATCTTCTCAAGGCCGGACTCCTTTATCTTTTCAAGGCGTTCGAGAAAGCCGTTCTCCTTCAGGGCCTTTCTCATCTCTTCTATTTCCATTAATACAGCCTCCCTCGGGCGCTCTGATCAACGCCCGATAATTTTGCCTCTTCCGCGCCTGGCATGTCGGCGATATCGCATTCGGCGACGAGCCTGCCTATGTCGGCGGTATGTCCGAGCACCCATATCTTGTCGTCCTTTTCGAAAGGGCGCGCGGCGTCTGGCGTATGCTGAGCGCCGCCATACTCCATAAGTATAACAATAACTTTGTATTTTTGTGAGAATTTCAGCTGCGCCATATCCTTGCCCAGCATGTCGGGCAGAGGGCGTATCCTGCCGAGCAGAAAGTCTCCGCCGCCTATGTGCGTGAACGCGGAATACCACGGATAGACGAGCTTCTCTCCTATGCTGAAGCCCATATCGCGCTCGGGAAATATCACGCTGTGCGCGCCGACGCGCTCGAGCACCTTCGCATGCAGACAGTTAGCGGCGCGTGCTATGACGAGCGGGATACCCATCTCCACGAGAATCGAAGTGCAGAGGATGCTTTTTTCGACGGCCTCCCCTA